>JAFDFW010000710.1 GCA_019309605.1 Deltaproteobacteria bacterium
TCGCACGGCTTCATCATCGGGCACATCACGCCCGAGGCGCAGGAAGGCGGCCCAATCGCGTTGGTGCACGACGGCGACATCATCGCCATCGATGCCGAAAAGCGATTCATCGATCTCGACGTGGACGAGGCCGAAGTGAAGAAGCGGCGCGCTGCATGGAAGGCGCCCGAGCTCAAGGCCAAACGCGGGACACTTTACAAGTACATCAAAAATGTGAAGTCTGCGTCCGAAGGCTGCGTGACGGACGAATAGGGGACCCGCTCACCTGGGAGCCAAGACCGTTCAACCGGGCCGGGGGACCGTTCGCCTGGTTTTTCCAGCAATTACGCGGGGGGACCCTACACTGCGTGGGTCAAGGCAGTCAGAAAGCTACCTGCCAGGGGACCGACTACATGTACATCAACAAACGGGGCCTTCGAGAAATCGGAAACGTCCTCTTCAAGAGGCCGACCGTCGGCCGGCTCATCACCACCGCTTGGATCACACCGATCTATCTCGGCCTGCGCCAAACGGCCGCCAGCTTCCGGGCGCTGGATGAAGTGATCTATCCCGAGTACCGCGACCAGAAGGTCGAGCGGCCGGTTTTTGTCTTCGCCAGTCCGAGGAGCGGCACCACCCTCGCCCACCGCCTCATCAGTATGGACGACGAGGTCTTCACCACGGTGAAGCTCTACCAGACGATCTTCCCGTCGATCACCGCAACCAAGACCTTCAAGCGGCTGATCGAGCTCGCCCAGACCAGCCTCGGCTCAGTGCTGAACCGCGCCTACGACTTCTTCAACAGCCCGTTCGAGAGCCGTTGGCAGGACGTCCACCATCTCAGCCTCAACCAGGCGGAGGAGGACGTGGCGACGCTCATCTATAGCCTCGAATCCCCGACAGCCGGCCTGCTCTTCCCCTTCATGGAAGATCTGCCGAGCCAGACCTGGATCGACCGGCAGCCGCCCGAAGATCGGCGCGCGTTCATGGACTCCTACAAGAGGACGATCCAGCGCCACGTGTTCGAGGCGGGAGGCAAGCGATTCTTGAACAAGAATGTGTTCTTCTCGACGCGTGTCCGTTCGGTGTACGAGAAGTTCCCCGACGCGGCCTTCGTGTACCTCGTGCGTGATCCGCACGACTGTCTGCCTTCGTTCCTGAATATGTTTTACCAGGCGTGGAAGGCACACTCGCCGAATATTCGCCCCGACGGCGAAGAGATCCAGGCGCTCAAGCGACTCGGCTACGACTACTACCGATACGCGCTCGAGTGCCGCAAAGAGATCCCAGAAGACCAGTTCATCGTCATCCGCTACGAGGACCTGATTCGGGATCCGAAGAAAGCGATCCTGGGCTTGTACGGCCGCCTCGGCATGCCAGTCAGCGAGGCCTTCGAAGCCAAGCTCGACGAAGCCGTGTCCGCCCAGCGCGAATACGAAAGCCCGCGAGACTTCGAGCTCGACTTCTTCGGCATCACACGCGAAGAAGTCTCCGCAGAGCTCCGCGAAGTCTTCGAAGAGTTCGGCTACGACACGCCCGAACAGCCCCACTACCTACAAGCCGCCGAATAAAGAAGGGGTCAGCCTCTTTTTCAGGGCGTTCGCTTCCCTTCATCTTCGATCCGCGTAAGCCCTCGAACATGGGTCAGACCCATTTTTTGCTACGTAACGGGGCTGGGTTGGGGATGTACATTTCGGACGGAAGGAGACTGTATGGCGGATGTCGAGCGGTTTGAGTTTACGGGTGGCGACGGGCAGATGCTTTCGGCTCGGATTCACTTGCCGGCGGTGAAACCAATCGCATGCGCGGTGTTTGCTCATTGCTTTACGTGCTCGAAGGACAGTAGGGCCGCGACGCACATTAGCTCCGCGCTTGCGGAGAAGGGGATTGCAACGCTGCGGTTCGACTTCACTGGGCTCGGCGAGAGCGAGGGTGAATTCGATGGCACGACCTTCTCACACAATGTGAGTGACATCATCGCAGCCGCGAGCACGCTGCGTGAAGCGTATCGGGCG
Organism: Deltaproteobacteria bacterium; assembly: GCA_019309605.1. Lineage (GTDB taxonomy): Bacteria > Myxococcota_A > Polyangia > Polyangiales > Houyiibacteriaceae > SG8-38. The sequence continues at coordinate 1,995 of JAFDFW010000710.1, forward strand.
CCGGCATTGCTGATCGGTCACAGTCTGGGGGGCTCGGCGGTGCTCGCCGCAGCCGCACAGATCCCGGAAGCGGTCGGCGTGGCGACAATCGGCGCACCCTTCGAACCGAAGCACGTGGCACGTTTGTTCGACGCGTCACTCGAAGAGATCGAATCAAATGGACAGGCGGACGTGGAGCTCGGTGGGCGCCAGTTCACGATCCGCAAGAGCTTTATCGAGGACCTGCAGCAGCACTGCAACGCCGA
>JAFDFW010000711.1 GCA_019309605.1 Deltaproteobacteria bacterium
TCGAAGAGGATGGGCTCGCTGTTCGGCAGGATCTCGTCACTGCCCGTGGCAAAGCTGATCTGGCGCCGAAGAGTGATCTCCTTCTTCTTGACCACGACGCGGGGACGCGAGGGCCTGGCTAGGACGCGAAGCTGCACAGTGGTTTCTTGCCGCTCAAGGACTTCGACGTCAGCGACTGCGATCAGATAGACCGGATCGTCGACGTGCGCGGTGTATGTCCCTGGCTCGAGCGCATCGACCACAGCCACGCCGGCTTCATCCGAAATCAGTCGATGCTCCGAAGGGCCTCGAACCGTGATGGCGAGCTGGGGCAAGGGATCGCCTGCCCGGTCCACCGCCAGAACTCGCAGCCGCCCGTCGAGGCTGGAAGGCACGAGCTCGCAGGTCGTGTCCGACGGAACGGCCGCACTGCACTGCGCCGTCGCATAGTCAGGATGCGATACCTCGAGCAGGACCTCGCCCTCAGGAAGGCCATAGGTCACAAATCGTCCGGACGAGTCGGTAACCTGCGAAGACGTGTCTTCACCCATCACGGCGACGACCGCGTCCGCCACCGGTCGCTCGCTACCCTGCTCGAGGACCTGGCCGCGTACCTGACCGGTCGATGCAGCCGCCACCACCGGCTCCTGCTCGATGGCTGGGGCGACGGGCGCTGCGGGCTGCGGGTCGAAGGCATAGGCAATGCCAAGGATGATGTTGTACGGGGCGGTGGGCGCGAGCTCCCGAACGAAGTCGCGAGTACCGGTGAGCCCGATGTCCGCTGCGACCGTGAAGGCAAGCCCCTTGGGCGGCGTGAGAATGCGTAAACCCACCGTGAGCAGCATCGGGAAGGCCTTGAGCTTTTCGTCCGCGAGACAGCCGTCATCGTTCGGGATGGGAGTAACGACGCAGTCGAAGTCTTGTCGGTTGATCGGAATGTCCCACTGCCATTCGAGCATCGGGTGGAGCCCAACTTTGCGCGCTGTAAGCGGAACCTCTAAACCGGTCGCCAGGCGAACGCGGTCCACGCGATCGACGCCGTACGCGAAGCGCTCGAACGAGGTCAGTAAGTGACGGGTCTCGAGCGGGCGGGGCACGACGCCTCCAAGGGCGTCGTACCGCTCGTTCTCAATACCCTCAGTCAGCTTCGCCGAGTTGTCGAACCAGTATTGCGCATTGAAGCGCGCCAAGAGCGGAATCTTGCGGCGCTCGTACGCACGAAAGTCCAAGGTCACGTTGCCGCGAAAACCGAAGCTCGTCGCGCGCAGAGTCGCCTTACCGTCACCCACGCCGCCAAGAAACGCAACGCTCGCATCACCGCCGACCGCAACCCAGGGCTTTGCCTGGTAGAAACCCTTGAGGCCCAAGAGCACGTCGGCTACGCGCTGAATCAACATCGGGTCGTTGGAGTCATCCCATGCCGACGTTACCTCCGCCGCTGCAAACACCTCCAGGTACTCGGTCGGCGTAATGCTCAGGGAGAGGTTGCCCGCGAAATGGTGCGCCTCGTCGGTCGGAACGAAGAAGTCGCTGATGATGAAGAACTCGGTGTTGAGCGCGAGGCGGAATGTACCCTTCGGGCCGGACGCCGCATCGATGATGCGAATGCCACCGGTCGGTCCGCTAAAGCTGTTCTGAACCTCGGCGAGACGAGCTTCACGCGCACTCGGGTCGGACACTGAGTCGGACTGCGCACGCACCGGTGCGACGCATGCCAATGCCACGATGCCCCCCAGACAGGACAGTATCCAGCTCCTGCGCATTTCCCTTGCCTGTTCCCCAGCCGAAATGATGCCACTTCAGGGGTGCCCAACGCCAACTTGACGGGCTATTTGGCGGCGATGTGGAGATCCGCTTTGCCGTCTGGCGGGATCATCACGTTCTTGGGCGAAGTGGAGGTGCCGCTGTTCGGCTTGAATACCGCAACGTATCGGCCACCTGGGACCGCCCTCATCGTGCAGCTCCCCTGACTGGTTGTGCAGGTAAACGTGCCGCCCGCGCCGCTGAGCTCGACGCGACCGTCGACCGGCTTGTTGTCGGCGCTACGGACCTTGACATGGACGACAGCGTCGGCCTTGACCTGCGTCGTCACCGTGAGGCTCAGGGCGCAAACGAGGATGGCAGCGACGCGTTTCATGAGGCGTCATCCCTCTTCGGCTGCCTCAGCGAAATCGCTGAGGCGAACTTCTTCGTATTCGTCGTCATTGGATTCGGGCGGCTCTGACTCTTCGACGTCGTAACCGTCCGCAGCTTCAACCGG
>JAFDFW010000114.1 GCA_019309605.1 Deltaproteobacteria bacterium
GAACTGCATGCCCTCGACGACATCGAGCTCCGTCTCGAGACCCTTGGCCTCCTCGACGGTGATGACGCCTTCCTTGCCGACCTTCTCCATGGCACCGGCGATGATCTCACCGATGGTGCGGTCGCCGTTGGCGCTGATCGTACCAACCTGCGCGATCTCTTTCGGATCCTTCGTGGCCTTCGAGAGGCCCTGAAGCTCCTTGACGACCTCTTCAACGCCCGCATCGATGCCCCGCTTGATCTCCATCGGGTTGTGACCCGCGGCGACCATCTTGGTGCCTTCGCGGATAATCGCCTGGGCAAGAACGGTGGCGGTGGTTGTCCCGTCACCTGCAATGTCGGAGGTCTTTGAGGCGACCTCGCGCACCATCTGAGCGCCCATGTTCTCGAACCTGTCGGCAAGCTCGATTTCCTTGGCCACTGTCACGCCATCTTTGGTGACGGTCGGTGCGCCGAAGCTCTTTTCGATCACGACATTGCGGCCCTTGGGGCCGAGCGTGACTTTCACGGCATTCGCCAGCGCATTGACGCCGGTCAGAATGCGATCGCGAGCAGCTGTATCGTAGATGATCTCTTTCGCAGCCATGTTTCTCAGTCTCCTTATTCGATGATTCCGAGGATGTCGTCTTCGCGGAGGATCAGGTGGTCTTCACCATCGATCTTGACCTCCGTGCCGCCGTACTTGCCGAACAGGACGAGGTCGCCCTTCTTGGCGGTATCCGGAATGATGATCCCGCCTTTGGTTGTATCTTCTTCCTTCACGCGCCTGACCAAAATGCGGTCATGCAATGGACGAATGGCCATTTATCCCTCCGTTTTCGGGTAGTTAGGCTACCCGGTAGCCCGTTAGCACTCGATGCTTGAGAGTGCTGATTGGCCGGCAACCTAGTCATGAAAAATGCTGAGTCAAGCCATGCCACGGGCCTTTCTCAGCGAAACGATCAGACTGATTTGCCGGGCGGGGGTACCCCTGCTAGCCTCCGGCGCCTATGGCACGAGTTACCGTCGAAGACTGCTTGATCCACGAGGAAAACCGCTTTGCGCTGGTCATCTTGGCCGCACGGCGGACCCGCCAGATCATCAAGGGCGCCCCGGCGCTGGTCCACAGCAGAAACCGGCCGATCGTGACCGCGCTACGCGAAATTGCGGACCAAAAGGTCTACTTCTCGCGGCCGGTCAGGGGTGCGGTGGAAGAGTTCATCGTCGAGACCAAGGCCAAGGACTCCACTCTCTAGGGGTCCCCGCCCTTCGTCCCAACTTTGCAGCCAGAGAACGCCCCAGGTAGCCTGGTAGAGGGGTTATGGCTCGCATCAGCATCATGGGGCCAAGCGGGCGGCAGGAGCGTCAGCTCTTCCGTCACAATTCGCTTGGACGGCATCCCAGGAACACGCATCAGGTCCTCGACCGTGTGGTTTCCAAGGAGCACTGCCACATCGAGCTGATCGAGGACCGTTACATTCTCAAAGATCTGGGCTCGCTCAACGGCACCTACGTGCATCGTCTTCGAGCCCAAGGCAAGGCCCGTCGGCGTCTCGTTCGACGCACTCTTGAGCGGCGAGTCTCGCGAAGCCACCAACCGTTTCAAGATCGGTGACACGGACGCGGGCCCTTTGATCCGCGCCAAGGTTTCGATCCTCGCGGAGAAGACCTTCTTTGCTGAAGAGCTCGTTCAAGACGACGCATCGCTGCGCCGCGACTACGAAAAACTCCGCGCGAGTTACGAAGTCACCCAAGCGATCGAACTTGGAACGAGCATCACCTCGCTCTGCAACAAGATCCTCGAGGTGGCGTTTCGACTCGTGCCCGCCGACCGCGGCGTCGTGCTCCTGCACAACGACCAGGACATTCTCGAACCGGTTTCGGTACGCACGGCGGAAGGCGTTGACCCCGAGCAAGAGGTCATCGTGTCGAAAACCGTGCTGGACACGGTCGTCCGCGAAAAAGAAGCCGTTCTCTCTCACGACGCCTCGGCGGACTCGCGTTTTCAAAGCGCGCAGTCGGTGATCATGCAGGGCATTCGCTCGACGATGTGCGTTCCGCTGATCCACAACGACACGGTCCTGGGCGTCATGATGCTCGACTCGAAGCTCGCCACGCATGCATTCACCGAAAAGGACTTGGCGCTGTTTGAAACCGTCGCCAGCCAGGCCGCCGTAGCGGTCCAAAACACCTTGTTCGCTAAGAAGCTCGAACAGGAGGCGGTCACCAGAGAGCGCTTCCGACGCTTGCTGTCGCCCGACATCGCGGAGCAGGTGCTCTCCGGCGAGCTCGAGGTGGAGAAGGGCGGGGAGCTTCGCGAGACGACGATCCTGTTCGCCGATATTCGCGGCTTCACCAGCATCAGCGAATCCTGCGAGCCCCAGATCGTGGTCGACGCGCTCAACGAGTACTTCGAGCGCATGGTTGAAATCGTGTTCCGGTATGAAGGAACGCTCGACAAGTTCATCGGCGACGAGATGATGGTGCTCTTTGGATCACCGGTTGCGCATCACGACGATCCCATTCGCGCCGCTCGCGCGGCACTCGAGATGCAAGGAGCACTTGCCGATCTCAATACGCGACACGAGGCTCGAGGGCTGCCGCCGTTCGAAATCGGAATCGGCATCAACACCGGAGAGGTGGTTGCGGGTTACATCGGAAGCAGCCAAGCACTCGAGTACACCGTCATCGGAGACCCTGTGAACACCGGCTCGCGCTTGTGCTCGCTGGCTCGGCCTGGTCAAACGCTGATCAGCGAGGGAACGCTCGACAAGCTGAACGGCAGCTTCGAGCTCCAGGAGCTGCCGGCTGAGAAGGTGAAGGGTAAGGCCCAGCCGATTCGGGTCTTCGAGCTGCTCGGGCGCGCCGTTCGTGAGTAACCGGGCTCGAGCTTGCCGCCTGCCATAGATATGCGAAGGACCAGGCGAGATGGCCCACCTGGACTTTGAAGCCCCCTTGGTCGAGCTGGAGGAGCGGATCGCGGCCCTCAAGGAGCTCACCGAAGCCGGCGCCCCAGAGGCCGACGAGATCGACGCCCAGATCGACACCCTTCAGGCCCAGGCCGAGGACGTGCAGCGCAAGCTCTACGCCGACCTCAACGTCTGGAAAAAAGTCCAGCTCAGTCGGCACCCGGACCGCCCCTACCTCCGAGACTACCTCGGGCTCCTTTTCGAGGACTTCCTCGAGCTGCACGGGGACCGAAACTTCCGGGACGATCCGGCGATCATTTCTGGATTTGCACGCTTCGAGGGCGAAATCGTTGCGGTCATCGGCCACCAGAAGGGTCGGACGGCCAAAGACAAGGCGCATCGAAACTTCGGCATGGCGCATCCAGAGGGCTATCGGAAAGCGATTCGCATCATGGGGATGGCGGAGCGGGCGGGGCGACCCGTGCTGACGTTCATCGACACGCCGGGCGCGTATCCGGGCCTTGGGGCCGAGGAGCGGGGGCAGGCCGAGGCCATCGGCCACTCGATCGAGGTGATGGCCGGGCTGCGGGTCCCGGTCATATGCACCGTCATCGGCGAAGGCGGCTCGGGAGGCGCGCTGGCGATCGGGGTTGCCAATCAGGTGCTCATGTTCGAGTACGCCACATACAGCGTGATTACCCCCGAGGGATGTGCGTCGATCCTCTGGCGGGACGGGACCCGGGGCGCGGAAGCTGCCGAGCAACTCCGACTGTTGGCCCACGACGCAAAGCAGCTTGGGGTTATCGACGAAGTGGTGCCCGAGCCAGCGCTGGGAGCCCATCGAAAGCCCGAAACCGCGGCGGAGTCTCTCCGAGCGCGCCTGCGCCACCATCTCGACGAGCTCCGGGGCCTTTCTGGCGATGAGCTCGTGGCGCACCGATATCAGCGATTTCGGGCACTTGGCACCTGGCAATAGGACACGCCTTTTTTGACGGAGGTCCGCCGGGAACCCTACGATCCAAATGCGGGGTTATGCCGTGAAGACGCTCTTCGCAGTGGCTGGTGTTTCAACACTGATCGGGTGCAGCTCGGTGGGGGTGCACTCACAGGCTCGCGGTGCGTCCGAGGAGGCGGCCCGCGATGCCGAGGTCACCGCGCTTCGGATCGAGAACGAAGAGCAGGAGCAAGAGCTCCGAACGGTCCGCGGCCAACTCGCCTTGGCGCGTGCGGAAGTCCAGGAGCTGAAGGCCGAAAAGGACTTCGCTCCAAGGCTGTCGCGCAAGACCTCCGGCGGCGACGAGCTGCCGTGGGCGAAGGATCGGGCCGCGGGGCTCGACATGGAGCCGGTGCTCCGACTCGATGGAGAGGTCGTTGATGAGCGTTTGCCGGTCACGGCCGGTGTGCCCGACCTGCCGGCGTTCGCCGAGCCAGAGCCTGCGCGGGCGCCCCAAGTCCCTGTGGTCAGCGTCGAGGGGTACCGTCGAGGCCTGAGCCTGATCCGGGAGCAGAAATTTGAGGAAGCGCTGCTCGAGCTCGACGCGTTTGCGTCCGCGCACCCGAGTCATCCGTACACGGACAACGCCCTCTTTTGGTGCGGTGAGATTCACTACTTGCGCCACGAGTATGCGCGTGCGCTTCGGTACTTCGAACGAATCGAGAAGCTGCATCCGTGGGGAAACAAAGCCCCGGATGCGCTGTACCGCATGGGACAAATCTATCTGAGGCGCGGTGATACCGCGGGCGCTCAGGCTTACTTCGACAAGGTTGGGGAGCAGTTCCCGGATACTGCGGCCGCGCGCTTGGCGCTGCGGGAGGATGCATCATGAAGCTGGTGGGATGGACGAGCATGGTGGCCGTGCTGATAGCGGGCACGGCAATCGCACAGGTCGACGAGACCGACGCGGGCCAAGGGGCTGAAAAGGCAAAGGTGGCGGTCCCTGCGGACATGCCTCAAACGCACACCGTGAAAGAGGGCGACACGCTCTGGGACATCACGCAGGCGTACTACGGCGACCCCTACAAATGGCCACGGGTCTGGTCGTACAACCCGGACATCACCAACCCGCATTGGATTTACCCAGAAGCGCAGGTTCGACTTCGTCCGGGCGACGGCGAGGTGGTCGAAACGGCGCCACGCGGCTTCAGCCTCTCAAACCGCAGAACTGCATCACCTCATGCGGTCTTCCAGGCGGAGTACGGCTTCCTCAATGCAAACGCCCTCGAGGACGCCGGGTACGTGATCGGCGCCAACGAAGAACACATGATGATGGTCGACACCGACAAGTTGTACGTGCGTTTCAATGAAGGCGTCGATCCCGAGATCGGCCGCGTCTACACCATCTTCCGAAAGATGGAGGACTACGAGCGCGAATCGTGGGAGAAGGGGACGCTCGTTCGCATCATCGGTGAAGCGAAGCTCCAGGACTACGACGAGAAGCGGCAAGTAGGGCGGGCCGAGGTGGTCAACACCATCGAGGGTATCGAGCGCGGCTTCCGCCTCGCGCCGCTCGAGCGTCACTTCTACTGGGTCGACGTGGTTCCGGCCGAGCACTCGCTTCGCGCTACGGTGGTCGCAAGCTTGTATCCGCGAAAGCTGCCCTCGACGAACCAGATCGTGTTCGTCGACGTCGGCGCGGAGCAAGGGATCGTCATCGGCAATCGCTTCTACATCGTCCGGCAGGGCGACGAGTGGCGACGGAGTGCCGAGGGTAAGGTCGGCCGTGAAATCGAGCCGACGGTACCCTTGCCAGACGAGCCCGAGCACTATCCCTGGGAGGTCGTAGCCATCGGCCGGGCCGTCAACGTGCAGCCGAAAACGACCGCCATCCTGCTGGAGCGGGCCACCCGGGCCGTTCGAATGGGCGATCGCGCGGAATTGCGCAAAGGGGAATAGGGACACCGCGAAGGTCGTTGCTTCTTGGACCCGGTTCGGGGGAGTATCGACTTCAGTATGGCTTCAGGCGGCAACCGAGATGGCCAGGAGGCGCTGCGACTGCAAAGTGTCGTAGATCGCGAGAGGGCCAAGCTGCGGGCGCTACAGGACATCAGCTCGGCGCTCGGGTCGACCCTCGACCTCGGCGAGCTCTTGGAGATGATCCTTGACCGGATCTCCGAGGTCATGGAAGCGGACCGGTCGACCCTCTACCTCCTCGACGAGGAGACCGACGAGCTGTGGTCCAAGGTGATCCAGGGCGAGGACGTCCACGAGATTCGGCTGAAGCCAGGCGAGGGGCTGGCGGGGGTGGTCGCCAGCACGGGGAAGCCACTCAACATCAAGGACGCCTACCAAGACGTTCGTTTCGACGCCGAATGGGATCGCGCGACGGGGTACCGGACGCGCTCGACGCTGTGCGTGCCCATGAAGAACCAGCACGGTCGAACCATCGGCGTGGTGCAAGTGCTCAACAAGCACGAGGGTCACTTCACGGTCGCCGACGAGGCTCTGTTGACCGCGCTGGCGAGCCACGCGGCCGTGTCGATCGAGAACTCGAAGCTGTTTCTATCCGTGGTCGGCAAGAACATCGAGCTGCTCGAAACGAAAGAGAAGCTGGAGAAAAAGATTCGTGAGCTCGACGTCTTGTTCGAGATCACCCAGGTCGCGGCAAGCGCGATAGAACTCGATGACCTGTTGGCCGGCGTGCTCGCTCGCACGATGCGCGCGACCGATGTGGAGGCTGCGGCGATTCTACTCGCGGACCAGCACACAGGTGACCTGACGTTTCGAGCGGCCGTCGGCGGCGAATCGGACCGCGTGAAAAAGATGAAGATCAAGGCGGGGCAGGGGATCTCCGGATGGGTTGCAGAACACGGGCGCCCGCAGATCGTCAATCATGTCGACGACGACCCGCGGCACTCGACCCACATCTCCGACGAGGTTGGCTATCACCCGAAGTCGGTGTTGTGCGTGCCACTACGCTGGGACGACGGCGCGGGGGCCTTGCAGCTCCTCAACAAATCCGGCGGGCGCGCACCGTTCATCGATGACGACATCAAGATGGCGACGGTCATCGCGGGCCACTTGTCCACGGCCATTGCCCAGGCGCAGTCCCGAGCCCAAATGGCGCGCCAAGAGCGCTTAACGACCCTCGGACGCTTCCTCTCGAGCATGCTCCACGACCTCAAGACCCCACTGACAGTCATCTCGGGCTACACCCAGATTCTGGTCCAAGAGGGGGACGAGGAAAAACGCCGAGAAGCAGCCGCTTCGGTCCGCAGGCAGGTTCAGCTCCTCAAAACGATGATGGGCGAAACGCTGGCCTTCGCAAAAGGCGAACGCCGCGTTCTCATTCGGCGGGTGTACTTGCACACCTTTTTCGAGGACCTCGCCGACCAGATCAAGCCCGAGCTCGCCGAGCGAGGCATCCGCCTCGAGCTCGCGCTGCACGACCGCGGCGTGGCTCACTTCGACGAAGAAAAAATGCAACGCGTCTTCCACAACCTCTCGCGAAATGCGGCCGAAGCGATTGGCGACGACGGCGGGGTGTGCCGGTTGGAAGTCGACCGAACGGAGGACGGCAATCTCGTTCTGACCTTCTCCGACGATGGTCCTGGGGTCTCCGAGGAGATTCGAGAGCGCTTGTTCGAGTCGTTTACGACACACGGCAAGAAGGGCGGCACGGGCTTGGGTCTAGCGATTGTTCAGAGCATCGTGGAAGACCACGGCGGGAACGTGACGGTCGACAGCATGCCGGGCCGGACGGCGTTTAGGATCACGCTGCCGCAACCCCAGCCAAGGACGGGTACGAGTACCAGGCCGGCGGCGGCGGAGTGATCCGGATTCCGTGACGGTGGCCGAGATCGGTGACGGCGGCCGTGCCACGGACACTGACGCCGACGCCGACACTGACGCTGGCACTGGCACTGACGCTGCCACTGACGCCGACACTGACGCTGGCACTGCCACTAAGACTGACCCTGGGTGTTGACCGAGGGAGCCGATCCCCCCAAAGATGCCCCCTGTGACCACCGACAGCGTCCTGACCGTGCATCCCGCCCGCGCGGAGCTCCATGAAGAGCTTCACAGCCGGCCTTC
>JAFDFW010000712.1 GCA_019309605.1 Deltaproteobacteria bacterium
GCGGGCTTTGGAAGCTGCGACGGGGCGACGTCGTTTAGAAGTGAAGGCTTAAGAGTAGGCGAAATGTCAAAGGCAATGGACGGATTCTATCGATTCTTGGACGAACCCATCTTTCCGTGGGCGCGCGTCGTGCTCGCGCTCCTCACGATCTTCGTGGCGCTGAGCTTCACGGCACCGATGTGGCACATCAACATGAAGGCGCCCCAGTACCCGCAGGGGCTCGATCTCTACATCTATTCGTACACGGTCGATGGCGGCGACGACGGCAACGACGTGCAAGAGATCAACGTGCTGAACCACTATATCGGGATGGCACCGCTCGACCGGGCCTCGCTCACAGACCTCGACTGGATTCCGTTCCTCTTCGCCGGCATGATCATCCTCGCGTTGCGAACCGCGGTCATTGGGAAGGTCAGCTCCATGATCGATCTGCTGGTGATGACGACCTATGCAGGTATCTTTGGATTCGGACGCCTGTATTACAAACTCTATACGTTCGGGCACAACCTCGATCCCAAGGCGCCCATCACGGTGGACCCATTCATGCCGGTCATGTGGGGCCAGAAACAGATCGCGAACTTCCTGACGGAAGCCAATCCCGGTCTAGGGACGATCTATGTTGCGATTTTCGCGACCGGGCTCACGCTCTTGGTCCTCGCCCATCTCTTCATCGGGCGTCGGGCGCACGTGGCGGGGCAAGGAGCCTCCGCGGCGAGCTCAGTCACCTAGTGCGTGAAACCGGGCCAAGATACTGATGGCTGGAGTCTCGCGCCACTGCCTGACACACTGAGGATCCAGCCTGATGGAAACCAATCTGCATACGTACGTCGTATCCGACATGCACCTGTCGGAGGCGCAGGAGTCGGACCCGCGGCGGCCCCTGTGGATGGCGTACAAACGCCGCGAGTTCTTCATCGACGAGGAGTTTGCAGCGTTTCTCGACCACATCGTGCAGAAGGCCACTGGGCCGGTCGAGCTGCTGCTGAACGGCGACATTTTCGACTTTGACAACGTCACCACCGTGCCGAGCGAGGGTCGGCAGATCGAATGGCTGGAACGTGCGCGTGGGCTCGGCAGCGAAGAGTGGAAGAGCCAATTCAAGATGGAGCGCATCATCGAGGAACACCCTCGCTGGTTCGAGGCGGTGGGTCAGTTCATCGCGAAGGGGCACCGCGCGGTGTTCGTCGTCGGAAATCACGATGTCGAGCTCTACTGGCCTTCGGTGCAACGGATGATCTGCGATGCGCTCGGCGCCCAGTTCCCATCGAACATCGGTGAGGAAGGCGACGACGACCCCATTGTGTTCTGCAATTGGTTCTATCTGAGCGGGGGCGACACCTACATCAGTCATGGCCACCAGTACGATCCCAACTGTGTCGTGCGCGACCCGATCGATCCGCTGATCGAGGTTCGCGGGCAGCCCCGGGTCCGTATTCCGTTCGGCGACCTGGCGGCGCGGTACATGCTCAACGGGATGGGGTATTTCAATCCACACCAGTCCGAGAACTACATCATGGGGGCGACCGCGTACCTGCGGTTCTTCTTTCGATACATGCTGAAGACCCAGCCGTTGTTGATTTGGACTTGGCTCTGGGGCGCGTACGCTACCTTGTGGGTGTCGCTTCGTACGCATTGGCTTCACCCGATGCGCGATCCCATGCTGGTCGACGACAAGGTGCGGTCGATCGCCACGCGGTCGCAGGCCACCCCTTCGATGGTCCGCAAGCTCAATGCGCTCCACGTTCCCTCGGCGACCAACAATCCCTTCCGGATAGCGCGGGAGCTCTGGCTCGACCGAGCGTTCTTCCTATTGGCCCTGCTCTTTCTCGCGTGGCAGGTCGTGCTGCATATCAACATCGCCTGGCCCATCAGCCCCCTCTGGGTATTCGTGCCGTCGCTGATCTTCATGCTTCCGTATCTGGCCTATGCCTCCTCGGTTCGGCCGACGGTGTTTACAGTGCCGCTGCTCACCGACCGGGTCGCCGACCTGATCTTCAAGATCACCGGCGCCAGCCGGGTGGTCTTCGGGCATACCCACCAGCCCAAATGCGAGCAGGTGGGCCCCGTCACCCTCTACAATGGGGGTTTTTGGTCCAAGGCATTCGCCGATCCGGAATGCACAATCCGTCTCGGGGGGCAGACCTTCGTTTGGATCCGTCCGGGCGCCGACGGTTCTGGCCGGATCGCCGACCTCTGTGAGTGGAAGACGGCCGAAAGCACCCCGATGAGCTCGCTCTG
>JAFDFW010000713.1 GCA_019309605.1 Deltaproteobacteria bacterium
GACGACCGATCAGATCTTCGCGACCGTCGAGATCCGGCGCGCTGGTGCGAGCTCTGGATTCTGTTCCGGGACATTGATCTCGCCCCTCGTCGTTGTCACTGCCGCGCACTGCGCAGTCGTCGAACCCGAGGCAGGCGCGGCTCGGCCGGCGGCGCCGAGCTCGCTCCAAGTGGTAGCCGGTCATCTCGCGAGTCACTCGGTCGATCCGGCCATGGTTCGTTCCGTGTTCCAAGTGAGCGTGCACGAAGGGTACGACCACGATTTCATCATGGGTCGAAGCCGAAGCGGGGCGGGACAGGGCGGTATAGGCTCGCCGCACGACATCGCCCTCCTGTTCCTGACTGCTCCCTTCGACTTGCTCCCCAACGCCCCGATGCTCACCTCTGACTATGCATCAGGGCTCATCCGTCAGGGTGACGTTGGATACGTGGCTGGGTATGGGGTCTACGACCTCGACGAGGATCTGACCGGCAAGCTCTACATCTCCGACGCGGTCATCGACATTCTCGGGCCGCAGGAGCTTCTCACGCGTCGAGCCGATCAACTCGGCGACTCCTGTTACGGCGATTCGGGCGGTCCCCTCTACGTACCGACCGAGGAGGGCGATTTCCTCGTCGGCTTGGTTTCGCGCGGCCGTTCCGACGTCGAACGCGATTGCGGTGACGGTGGCGTCTATACCTTGCTGTCCGCGTATCTTCCCTGGATCGCGGAGACGGCGGGCAGCAGGTTCGCGCCGACGCTCGTAGCCGGCCTGGACGACCTGTCGTTCTTGGCCGACGGAGCCGATCCGGTGAGCGTCTCCAAGGGCGGTGCACTCCATCGAACGAGCTCGTGCGCCGCCTCCCGGTCGATTACGGGTGAGCGCTCACCCGTTTCGGCTCTCGCGCTATTGCTGGGGCTCGTTTTGTTCCGGCGGCGATTGTCACGCCTTTAGCCGTGCCCTAGGCTGCGCCCATCTATGAGGCTGCCGCCGCAACAATCCCAAACGCGACTCACCAAGATCGTTTGCACGATCGGCCCTTCTACGAGCTCGTGGGACGTGCTGGCCGGGCTGGCCCAGGCGGGGATGAACCTCGCCAGGCTCAACATGTCGCACGGCGACCATGCATCTCACCTGCAGGTCATCCGCAACCTCAAGAGCCTCAGCAAGAAGCTCTCGCACCCGGTTTCGATATTGATGGACCTCCAGGGCCCTGAAATTCGAACCGGCGAGCTGGCCGAGAGCCTGGATCTCAAGGCCGGAGAGGTCTTCTACTTCAGCGTCTTGGCCGACGATGCCGAGGAGCGGAGCGTCCACGTCAACTATCGAGATCTCGTCAACGATCTACGTGCTGGCGAGCGAGTTACGGTCGACAACGGACTCATCAACCTCGAGGTTCTCGAAGTCTTGGAGCACCGCCTCAAGTGCAAGGTGTTGGATGGCGGAACTCTCGGCTCGCGCAAGCACGTCAACTTGCCGGGGGTGCGCGTCAATCTGCCCTCGGTCACCAAGAAGGACCGCGAGGACATCGCGTGGGCCATCGAACAAGACCTTGACTTCATCGCGCTCTCGTTCGTTCGCGGCGCCGAAGACCTTCTGGAAGCTCGGGAGATCATCGAGGAGGCTGGCGGGCACCAACGCCTCATCGCCAAGATCGAAAACCAAGAAGGCATCGACAACTTCGATGCGATTCTGGAGGCGGCCGACGGCATCATGGTCGCGCGGGGTGACCTCGGCGTCGAGGTCGCCTTCGAAGAGCTCCCCGTGCTTCAGCGCGACATGATCCGTCGCTGCGCCATCGCCGGCAAGCCGATCATCGTGGCGACTCACCTACTCGAGTCGATGATCGACAACCCCTTGCCTACGAGAGCCGAGGTGACCGACGTCGCGAACGCGGTGTACGAGCAGGCGGACGCGATCATGCTGAGCGGTGAAACCGCCGCGGGAAAATATCCGGTGCGTTGCGTCGAGGTGCTCGATACGATAGCGCGCCGGACCGAGAAGGTGCCCGGGCTCGACTTTTACAAGGAACGCCCTGCACCGGTCACGCAGCGCGCGCATGTAGCGCAGAGCGCGTGCCGTCTTGCGGACTCACTGGGCGCGCGTGCGATCGTCGTGATGACGCGCCGCGGTTACTTCGGTCAGCTCGTTGCGAGTTACCGACCTCAGCGCGCGATCATCTATGCGTTTACGAACATGAGCACGACTCGCCGCAAGCTTTGGCTGAACCGCGCGGTCATTCCGTTTCGCATGAA
>JAFDFW010000714.1 GCA_019309605.1 Deltaproteobacteria bacterium
TCAGCCTCAAACGTCCGTGAGCGCGAGCTGAGGACTCTCGGCCCTCTTGACGACGAGCTTGATGCCGTCAGCTTCGGCATGCTTCGTGAAGTCCCGGATCACTTCGCGCACGTCGTGGTCGAGGATTCGGGTGCCGGTCATATCTATGGTGAGCGAGCAATCGGCAGGGACCTCGCGGAGGATACGTTTGAGCGCCGCCTTGTTGAGGAAAGTCATATGTTCTGTGAGACGAATGGTGAAGCAGCCAGCCGAGGTCTCTTCGCGGTAGAAGTTGAGTTGGTAGTTGTAGATTAGGATCTCGAAGAAGGCCGTGGCCATCCCAAGCATCACGCCCAGCAACAGATCGGTGAGCACCAAGCACACGATGGTCACGATGAACGGCGTGAACTGCCAGAAGCCCTCTTTCCACATCTGTCGGAACAACGAAATCCGTGCGAGACGGTAGCCGATCACGAGCAGGATCGCGGCTAGGCACGAGAGCGGGATTTCATTGAGCAGGCTCGGAATCGCCGCGACACAAACCAGCAGCAAAACCCCGTGGAAGAAAGCAGAGAATCGAGTCTTGCCGCCGGCATCCACGTTGGCCGAGCTGCGCACGATGACCTGGGTGACGGGGATGCCACCCAGGAGCCCAGAGACGATGTTGCCGATGCCCTGGGCCTTGAGCTCTCGGTTGGTCGAGGTCACGCGCTTCTCGGGGTCGAGATTGTCGGTCGCTTCGACGGACAGCAGCGTCTCGATGCTGGCGATGAGAGCCAATGAAAACCCCGTCGTGTAGAGAGCCGTGTTCGTGACCTGCGAAAAGTCCGGCCGCGTGAAGTTGGAGAAGAACTCGCCCACTGAGGAAGAGAGGGGCACGGCGACCAACTGCTCCGACGAGATCGCGAGCGCAGGGGCAAACTGGCCAAACGCCTTGTGCAGCCCGATGCCGAGCACGACGACCAAGAGGGGCGCTGGGATGGCCTTGGCAAGCTTCTTGTCTGTGAACTTCGGGTGCTGCCACAGCAGAAGCACCGCCAACGACACCAAGGTGACGATGATGGCGCCGGGGCTCAACGCACCGAGCGCGTAGCCGATCTCGCTAAACGTGTTGTGCCCGTCTCGCTGAAAGAATTCGAGCTCGCCCTCCCAAGAGTGGTCGTATCCAAGCGCATGCGGGATCTGTTTCAGGATGAGGATGATTCCAATGCCGGCCAGCATCCCCTTGATGACGCTCGACGGGAAGTAGTGAGCCACGACACCGGCCTTCAGGAACCCTGCGGCGACCTGGACCACACCACAAAAGATCACAGCCAGGAGGTACGCCTCGAACCCGAAGCTTTCGATCCCCTGCGCCACCATCACGGCTAGACCCGCCGCCGGGCCGCTCACGCCGAGCCGCGAGCCGCTGAACAGAGAGACGACCATGCCACCGGTAATCCCGGCGATCACCCCACTGAAGAGTGGCGCGCCCGAAGCCAGCGCGATCCCGAGACAGAGCGGAAGCGCCACCAGAAAAACGACGACGCCTGCGCGCGTGTCCTGCGGGAAGTATCGTCGCTCAAACATGGGCAGCGGACAGCGAACCAAGCCGGCTAATCATCGCGGGACCATAGCAGAGGAGCGGGCGTGGCCGCGCGGCCACTTCAATCTTGATACTCACTTGCGGCCGCCGTTTCGTCCGGGAGCAGCTCGCCACCGACCCACCATCGCACAGCGCCTCGAAACCGATCTGCCGCTTCTGCCCACGGCTTGTGACCTGGCTATTGCGCGAATTCGCGTAGATCCGCAGACTGATGTCCGCTCCGCTGGCTTGAACTTCGAGGCGAAGCGGCGAAACTGGCGCCATGGATTCATTGTCCGAGTACGCGAAGCGCGCGCAAGAGGCCGGCGCCCGCTTCACCGATGCGCCGCTCCAAATGACCTTCACCCGGCACCTCGGCGCCAGTCAGCAGGAGCTGTTCGACTACATCTCGGACACCGACCGCCTAAGCGAATGGATCCCCGGCGCAAAGCAAACCTGGTCCGACGACAGCAACGCAAAGGCTCCCAAGCAGGTCGGGTCAGTGCGCATGATGAAATCGAGCTTTGGCAAGCCAACGCCTTGGGCGTGGTCACGTGCGAGCCGCACCCGGACGGAGGCACGGTTCTTTGCTGGTTGGCCTTTGCGCGCCCGGCAGGGGCCATCAAGTGGTTGGCCGGCAAGAAGATATTTGAAGTGGCCCTTGGCGGCGGCATCAAGGCGTTGGAGCGAAAGTTCCCCTACCGCTGACCTGCCAGGGGACCACAGCTGCGCACAGCTCACGCAGCTCTTCAGCGTCACCCCGACCTGCAGCTGTACTTCACACCATCGAAGGCGACAGACGGTGACCTCACTACAATCGTCACGCTGCGTTTGCAGCTCGCGATCTAGAGATTATCGCAACTTCGAACACCTTCGGGGCTACTCACCGCGCGGCACGCTCAGCCTCTTCTTTTGAGTCAGAGATTTGGTGCTCTGTACTCGGACCGACTAGCCTGTTCTGCGACCGGGCGCTTTTGACCGGTGCAGCTCGGAAGGCAGGGAACGAGTAGTGCTGTCGAAAACGCATCTTTCGATGCTCCTTTTCATCGCCGCCTGTGGTTCGGCGCAAATCGGACCGACCACAGTTGAGCGTAAGAGCCCCGGTGCGACGACGGACTCGTCGGCGCAGTTATCCGAGGACACGGTTCGTTTCTCCACGGCGGTGATCCAGGCGCTGAGCGACGACGCCAGCAAACCGCCCGCGAGCAACAGCTACAGTCACCAGAAGTTGCTCGGCCCGCGAAAGCGGCTCGGCGAGCCGCAAGTCCAGCTGGAGTCGACCGACGCGCATTCGCTCCTCGCTTCGACCGACTGCTCCGGCTGGCTTAGTTTCGTGCTCAACACGATCTCCCCCCTCCATCAAGCGGTCCTGCAGGCCCAGCGTGGGCGAGATGAGCACAACCGCCTCTATTCGGAGGACTTTGCGCTGCGCGAAAGCCGGAGGCCATGGTCGCGAGCGTTCGTGGTGGCGCAGTACCTTCGCAGTGGCGACGCGTCAGCGACCGGCTTCGAGACGGTGACGAGCTTCGAGGATTTACGCTCGGGCGATATCGGCGCCTACGCCATGGGACGCTATGCGAAGCCGTCCGACGACAGCCGCCCCAAGCCACGCGATACCGGGCACGTCTTCATCGTTGCGGGCTCGCCGACCGTGGTCGATCCCAGCACCAAGGACTACGATGGCCGCGGGACGCTCGAGAAAGACGCGGTGAAGGTCATCGCGGTGCCGGTCATCGACTCGAGCGCCACCCTGCACTTCGACCCCGATTCGAGGAAGAACGCCGACGGGCACTACCGCTTGCCGAAAGTTCGTCCCCATTCCAGAGCGAAGCCCGGTGGGGTCGGCACGGGCACAATCTGGTTTGCCTTGAGCGAAGAGGGACGCGTTCTTCAGCGGCGCCTCGGGCCCCAGCAGAAGTATCGCCCCGTGCTCGCCCGCGCGGCTCGGCTGAGCGGGAACATCGCTCTCGATGAGGGGGTTCTCGACGATGGAGGCGCACTGCTGGTCCGTGTCTTCGACAACTCTCCGGCGGAGTTCGCCGGTATGTCATACGGGGACGCGCCGATTCATCTCACGGGACAAGGTGGTCTCCGCATCGGCAGTGGACGGCTTGTTCTAAACGGGAACAACGATTTCTCCGGTGGTGTCACGGTGCAGTCGGCCGATCTGATCGTATCGTCCCCAACCGGCCTCGGGGTAGGCGACGTCGTCATACGCGGCGGCACGATGACGCTTCACGAGCCGGCGATATCGGACTCCGCCACGCTGAGCGTCGCCGAGGGCCTCGCCGAGGGGGCGATTCGTCTCGACTTCAGGGGACGCGACGTCGTGCGAATGCTGCGAATCGGAGACGCGACGCACCACTGCGGCACTTGGGGAGGGCCCGATTCCCGGGCCATGTTCGTCGACCCGGCGTTCTCTGGGCGAGGTATCCTCGAACTCTCCGCCCAACCGCGCGAATCGTGCGCACCGCCTTCAAAAGGATCCCCGCGACGCCGTGCCGGCGGGCGCACCTCGTCGGAGCCTCTTAGCCCGTCGGGCTCAAGTTGAGTGCCCAATTGCGCGGTACTAGTGTTATGTCGATTCGCTCGCAGCGCCGACAGGGCCTTTGAATTCACTATGACCAACCGCGATGTCTACGCCTGCCTCTTTGTGGGCTAGGGCGTGCTTCGCGCTGCGACAGAGCGCCGCCATGAGGCGACCGGAAACCTGCCACGCATGTCCGTTTCCGGCCATGTGTGCTGCTGTGCCACCCCCGACCATAAGGTGGTGATGCAGATCACTGAAATAGGAGTCGAGTGGAGTTCTTGGTTGATCCGACAGAACGTGCCCGGTTAGAAGTCGTATTGCACGCCCGTGTGATGTGTTGCCGCCCGTCTCGCGACACATCTTTCTCCGCATGCGCCCCCGCGCATCGGAGTCCCCGCCAAGAGTGTAATGTGATGAATTTCCCTGGACGCATCCTGCTGCCCTGTGCAGCGCTTGCCGTTGCATTCGCAGGATGCGCGTCGGACCAATCCAGGACTGGCGGCATCGACGCAACTCTTACTCTCGACGCCGACGCGACCATCAAGCACATCACAACCGTGGCCGTGACGATTGACTGTGACGGCATCGACCCCATCACGGGTCTCCCGTGGCCGTCGGAGACGTTCGACGTGAACGTCAACACCTCGGAGGGTAACGACCCTACCGACCCGAAGGACTCCCTGGGCGTCTTCAAGAAGGAAGGCCTTCCTGAGGGTAACTGCACCGTGACCATCACGGCGGTCTCGGACGACGGCACCATGCAGTGCGGCGGGCAGATGGCCGAGATCCTGGTCACCGCCGGTCCCACGAACACCTTCGTGACCATCGTCATCAACTGCATCACCGACGCACGCTACGGCGGCATCGGTGTCGGAGGCGAGTTCAACCAGTGCGCAGAGTACAGCCAGATCATCGTCAGCCCGACCACACAGTCGACCGGCGGTGACCCGGTGGACGTTCAGGTCTGGTGTTACGACCCGGACGGCGGCATCGATAGTCCTGAGGTCACGGTTCTCTTCATCACCGCCGCATCGTCGGTGGACCCGAACCCGGCCAACTGGGTCAACTGTGGCTCCAACCCGGCCTACCAGTACCCGCCGACCCCGGCTCCCTGCCCGCACCAGGATCCCCCGACGGTTGTCGGAAGCGAGTCGACCGATATCGACCTCTTCTGTGCTATCGATGACGACCGCAGCGGCGACCCCGGCACCCCGTGTGTCGTGATCGTGTCGGTGTCCGACGACGGCTTTGCTTCCGGGGGAGCAGACCCCTTCGGTTGTAGCGGACAGGACGACAACGCCAGCGCGGTCATCCCTGTCTTCTGTCAGGATCCCTCGGGAAGGCTCGCATGCGCCTCCTACAATCCGCTGCGCGACCCGTTCTTTGGCGACACGCACATTCACACGAACCTATCGCTCGATGCGAACCTCAATGGCACTCGTCCCGGGCCGGACGAAGCCTATGCGTTCGCGCGCGGCGGGTTCGAGATCGGCCTCCAACCTTACGACCAAAATGGCAACCCCAGCCGCACCGCTGAGCTCACCCG
>JAFDFW010000715.1 GCA_019309605.1 Deltaproteobacteria bacterium
GCTACGACGACGTATACCGCATCCGTGTGGGGCGGTATCGAGTCGTTTACGAAGTCTTCGACGATCGGGTGATCGTGATCGTCCTCAAGGTTGGCCACCGAAAGGACATCTACAGATAGCAAGCCACGAAATAGGAGTGGGAAGCGGGTCGCGATTGCGTTTTCGAACATGCCAGCAACCGCAGGACGGCGCGCGCCAGCTCTCGCGACTCTGCTTGCCGAGAGCTCGTGCCCAGTCGCGACAAGGGCTTTGCCTCCATCGACATATGTTTCGCCGCAGATCTGTAGCTCAGAGACAACGACTCAGAACCAGGAAAATGACTCATGGCACATCACGTAGAAACAACCATCAGGGTGAACGCTCCCGCAGAGAAGGTCTGGGAGACGCTCCGAGATTTCAGTAGCGTCGAACGCTTTTCGTCGAACGTTGAGAGCTCGCCCATCGTCGGCGAGGTCGCCGCCGGGCTCGGCACAAAACGCATCTGCACCTTCTACGACAAGTCTACCGTGCTCGAGGAGATCGTCGGGTACGAAGAAGGCGAGAGCCTCGATATCGAGCTCAGTGAATTCTCCATGCCGCTAAAGAGCATGCGGGCACAAATGAAAGTGACTCCCATCGACGGCGCTACGAGCGACGCGTCTTTCTCCATGGACTTTGTCGTCAAGTACGGCCCCGTTGGGTGGCTCATGGGCGCGCTCATGATGAAGCCCATGATGAGAGGGATCACGAGAGACATCTTGAAGGGGTTGGCCTTTCACGTCACCACTGGAAACACAATAGGCTCAGAGATGCCTTCTGCGGCAGCCCTCGCTGCGGCGGTTGGGTAAAATCCCTAGAGCATTGGCATGACCACTATCAAGCGCACCTACTGCCGAATCTGCGAGGCACACTGCGGTCTCACAGTTGAGGTCGACGAGCGAACCCAGCGCGTGGGAGCGGTTCGTCCCGACCGCGACAACCCGTTGTCGAAGGGCTATTGCTGCGTCAAGGGGCTCGGCAGCGGTGCAATGCACGACGACAAAGAGCGCCTCAACTACCCGATGAAGCGGCTTGGTTCGACGTTCGAACGGATCAGTTGGAAGCAAGCGATTGAGGAGATTGGCGCCAAGGTTCGGGAGCTGCGTACGGAGTTCGGACCTCGGTCAGTCGGGCTCTACACCGGCAACCCCACCTATTTTAGCTTCCAGAACATCTTGATGTCGTCGGGGTTCATCGAAGCGCTGCACTCGCCCAATCTCTTTGCCTCCCACTCCGTCGACAACAACAACAAGCTCCACGTTTCCACCGTCATGTACGGCCGTTCGATGGTGCATCCGGTCCCCGATCTAGACCACATCAACTTCTTCATGTGCATGGGCAGTAATCCGGTCGTGAGCCAGATGTCGATAGTCCAGCTTCCGAACGCGCTGCAGCGTCTCCAAAGCATCGAGGCCCGCGGCGGACGGGTGGTGATCGTCGATCCTCGCCGCACCGAAACCGCGGAGAAAGTGGGGGAGCACGTTTCGATTCAGCCCGGAACCGACGCTTACCTGTTGATGGCCATGCTGCACGTCATCGCCCACGAAGATGGCCTTGACCTCGGGCCCGCGAAGGCGATCGCCCACGGGGTCGACGAGTTCGTCGCTATGGCCGCCGCCTGGACCCCCGAGCGCGCTTCCGCGGTCAGCGGGATCGACGCCTCGACGATCCGCGAGTTGGCACGCGCCTACCGAAACGCCGATGGGGCGGCCCTATACATGTCGACCGGCGTCAACATGGGCCCGTTTGGGTCGATCGCATACTGGCTGGTCCAGGGGCTCAACCTGATCACGGGGAACATCGACCGTCGGGGAGGGTTGCTCGTGCCGCGGGGGCCCTTCGACAGCCTCAAGCTTGCCGGCTGGCTTGGCCTCGGCAGCTTCAACGAACACCGCACGCTGCGCGGCAACTGGCATCAGGTGGCTGGGTGCTTTCCGATCTCAGCCTTGCCAGGCGAAATCGACAACGACGATCCGCAACGAATTCGAGCGCTCTTCGTGTCAGCCGGCAACCCGGTTCATTCGATGCCAAATGGTGCCGCGTTGGGTCGGGCGTTCGAGAAGCTTTCGTTGCTGGTCTCGATCGACATCTATCGCAATGAGACGTCGACCTACGCGGACTACCTGCTGCCGGCGACGGATATGCTCGAGCGCTCCGACTACCCCGCTTCGCACGCCATGTTGCAGGTGACGCCGCACGCGCAGTACACGCCGG
>JAFDFW010000716.1 GCA_019309605.1 Deltaproteobacteria bacterium
CGTTTCAAGCGACGAACGTTTTTGAAGTGGACCGGCGCTGCAGTCGCCGCTGGAGCTGCTGCCGCCGGGGGCATCCACCTTTTTCACTTCCGCTACGACGGCACCAATCCCGATCCCATGCCGCGCACGACACCGACGCTCGGGTCCTGGGAGGATCTCTACCGTCAACGTTGGACCTGGGACGACGTCAAGAAGGGCTCGCACGGGTGGGTCAACTGCCGCAGCGCATGTGAATGGGACCTCTACATCAAGAACGGCATCGTCGTTCGCGAAGAACAAACCGCGACCTATGACCAGTCCGAGCCGGGCGTCCCCGATTTCAATCCACGCGGTTGTCAGAAGGGCGCTTGTTACACGGACGTGATGTACGGACCGAGTCGCATCACCACGCCGATGAAGCGCGTTGGCGAACGCGGCAGCGGCCAGTGGGAACAGCTCAGCTGGGACCAGGCGATTTCCGAAATCGCCGAGAAGTTCGTCGACGTGGCCGTGGAATACGGAACCGACACGATCTATCAAGACCTCGGCCCCCACTTCGATGCCGGTGCGACGAGCTTGGGGCGTTTCCGCTTTCAGATGAAGGCGGGAGGTACCTTCGCGGACAACTGGGCCGAGATCGGGGACTTGAACTTCGGCGGGCTGCTCACCTTGGGCGTGGCCCACGTCGGTGGCTCGAGCGACGAGTGGTTCCTCTCCGACTATCTCGTCGTCTGGATGATGAATCCCTCGGTCACGCAGATTTCGGACGCGCACTTTCTCTACGAAGCGCGCTACAACGGAGCCGAGCTGGTGGTCATCGACCCTCAGTACTCCGCAACCGCCGTTCACGCCGATCAGTGGGTTCCCCTGCGCACCGGCACCGATGCGGCGCTCGGCCTGTGCACGGCGCGCCACATCTGGGACAGCGGCTCGATGGATCTTCCGTATGTGCGGGAGCAAACCGACTTGCCGTTCCTCGTGCGGCTCGACACCGGACGTTTCTTGACCGGCGCGGACCTCGTCGACGGAGGCAACGCCAAGCTGTTGCACATGTGGAACCCCAAGGCCGATGCGCCAGCTCCCGCCCCGGGCTCGGAAGGCAGCGAGACGGCGCAGCTCATCGTCGAGGGCTTCGAGCCGCCGATCGAGGGCACCTTTTCGGTCACGCTGAAGGACGGCGCTTCGGTCGAGGTGGCCACGGTGGGTACGCTGCTACGCGAGCAGCTCCAGCTCTGGACCGTCGAAGCCACGGCTGAGGTTACCGGGCTTGCTCCCGAGGTGATCGAGCAGTTCGCCGATGGGTTCGCGAAAGCCGAGCGCCCGATGGTCTTGTCGAGCTGGGGCTCCAACCGGTTCGTTCACTCGGACTTGATGAATCGCACCAAGCTTCTGTGTCTCTCGCTCAAGGGCGCTTTCGGGAAGAAGGGCGCTGGGTATCAAGCCACCGCCTTCGTCGACCTGACCGGCTTCCCCGCGCTCATCCAAGCCGGCCGCGTCGGGCTTCGCGGGCAAATCGAGATGCTGGCCGGGATGGCGACGCCGAGCGAGATGATCGATCTCATCGTCGACGGCGTGAAGAAGAAGAGAAGCGAAGCGGACATCACCATGGGCCTCGTGAAGGATGGCGAGGCGCGAATGCTATGCAGGACCAGCGTCTCGACGATGGGGTACCACTACCAGGGCGTCAAAGAAGATCTCAATCGCGAGATGAAGGACGAGTACCCCCGCTCGCTCGAAGACTACTACGAGGAGGCGACCGAGAAGGGATGGCAGGACGTTTATCCTAAGAACGGGCCTCCGCGTGCGTACATCAGCGGCGGCACCAATCTACTGCGGCGCACGAACCATACGCGGACGATGCTCGAGGAGATGTGGCCGCAGATGAAAGTAGTGGTCTCGCTCGACCAGAAACTGTGCTTCACGGGCATGCACTCGGACTACCTCCTGCCTGCGGCGGGCTACTACGAGAAATCGGGCATCAAGTACACGATGGCCTACGCGCCCTACATCCACTACTGCGATGCGGCAGTTCCACCGCTGGGCGAGAGCAAGGACGAGTGGGAGGTCTACTGGCTCCTCTCCGAGGCGATGCAGAAGATTGCGAGGGAACGCAACCTCGAGCCCTTCACCGACTGCGGTGTAGAGCCCATCGATTACAAGGAGCTCAATCAGATCTACTCGTTCCAGGGTCAGTTCGGTCCGAAGGACGCCGAGGGCGTGACGGCGGCGATCCTCGACTCGAGCCCGGCCG
>JAFDFW010000717.1 GCA_019309605.1 Deltaproteobacteria bacterium
AGCGCGAATACGGTCATGGAGAAGAAGAAAAGAACGTCGCGCAGGTCGATCACGCCGCGCGCCATGCTTTGGAAGTGGTAGTCGAACGACAGCCATTCCAGGGCCGAGGCGGCGTTCGTCGGAAGCAGCGCCAAGAACTTGTCGAGCACCCAAAAGAACACGCTCAGGGTCAGCGCGACGAAGAGGGCGATCAGTTGGTTGTCCGTCCAGCTCGACGCCATCAGGCCGATGGCGAGAACCGCCGAGCCTTGCAGGAACAAGCCGAGATAGCCGCTCCATACCGGGCCCCAATCCAGGTGGCCGAGGGTGGATACGCTAATCGGGTAGGCCAGAGTCAGTACCAGGAGAACCGCGTAGAGCCCGAGGACGCCGAGGAACTTCCCTAGGATCACCTGCGCCTCGGTCACCGGCATCGTGATGAGGAGCTCGATGGTGCCTGTGCGTTTCTCTTCGGCAAGAAGGCCCATCGTCAGTGCCGGGAGGGCAAACACCAGGATGAGCCCCAACCAGCGAAACATCTCGCGGGCGCTCGCGCGGCCGTAGAGAAAAAATGTGTTCCAGAAAAAGAAACCCAACGTCAGCATGACGATGCAGATGACGATGTATGCAACCGGTCCATTGAAGTAGCTGCGGAACTGGCGGCCGCCGATGGTGAGGATGTGGTTCATGATGGCGCCCCCGCGCCCGTCGTGAGCTGTCGAAATATGTCTTCGAGGTTTTCGCCGCGCTGTTCGAGGCCGAGGAGAACGAGATTGGCCGACACCGCCGCCTGGAAGATGTCCGCACGCAGGTCCTGGTTGCCTTTCGGCACGAGCTCGACGACCACTTCGCCGGCTGCGGCGCCAGCTTGTTCCTTGACGCTTTGGGCGTCGTCGATGACGGAGAACGCGTCGCGAATGTCGGACACGCTGTGGCCGTTTTGCCGGAGGGTCGCCACGAAACGGGGCTTGCCGGCTCGCGCGGCGAGATCGTCGGGGGTGTCGTCTGCCACCAGTTGCCCTTGAGAGATGATGAGGACGCGTCCGCAGGTGACACGAACCTCCGCCAAGTTGTGGGTCGACAGAATGACGGTGCGCTCGCGGCCGATTTCGCGAATCAACTCCCGAATCTCCGCGGCCTGATTCGGATCGAGACCGCTCATCGGCTCGTCGAGAATCAGGACGGGGGGCTCGTGAATCAGGGCCTGTGCAAGGCCGACACGCTGGCGAAAGCCCTTGGACAACTCCCCGATGCTCTTCCCGATGACCTCACCCAGGCTGGTTTCCTCGGCGACCTTTCGAAGCCTCGCCTGGAGCCCAGCGCCGCTGAGGCCGCGCATCTTTCCCATGAACTCGAGGTACTCCAGTACCAACATTTCGGTGTAGAGCGGCGTGTTCTCGGGCAGATAGCCGATCGCTTCGCGGACGGCGATCGGATCGTCGAAGATGTCGGCGCCACCAATGCGGGCCGTCCCCTCGGAGGGCGCGATGAAGCACGTGAGGATCTTCATCGTCGTGGTCTTGCCGGCGCCGTTCGGGCCCAGGAAACCGACGACCTCGCCTCGGTTGACTTGGAAAGTTGCGTTCTTGAGGGCGGTGACCGGACCGTAGTGCTTGGTCAAATCCCGCGCGTCGATCATCACATCGGTCATATTCTCCCTCGCGTGCGATCCGCGGCTTTTCGCAGGGCTGGCGGAGGTTAGCCTTGGCTCTAGGCCTGTCAAGACACGCCCGGCAGCCTACACTCCGGTCCCGTGACACGATCGCGACCATGAGGCCTCCAAATTCCTTGCCCCGAGCCATCGAGGGCGCGCTGCTGCGCGTTCGGCGGGTTGCGCGCCGCGCCGCCGGGGTTTGGCCGCTGACTGCGCTCGGCATGGCGCTCGCCCTAGTCGCGTTGGTGGCTCTGCTCAGCTTTGGGTTCAAGAAGCTCGACCTGGTCTTGTTGGTGGTCGGGTATGGCGGCGTGGGTCTTCTCACGATCACCACCGTGGTCGTCGTATTGAGTGCGCTTGGCCTTTGGTTGTGGCTCCGGCGTGCGTCGTTTCGCTGGTCGACTTCGACGTTCGAGACCGGGACGCCCTTGCCGACTGGATTCTCTCTTCCCTCCTTGTGGTGGCTTCCGTTGGTGCAGATGAGTTGGACGTGGGTGTCACCCGAAGCCGATGCGGCCGAACCCGATTCCGGGAACGGTCGGCTTGCAGAGCGGGTGACCCTTCGCCGGCGCGGCATCTACCCGTCGGTCACTCGGC
>JAFDFW010000718.1 GCA_019309605.1 Deltaproteobacteria bacterium
CTGGCGGTCGACGAGCGCGTCGATGTCGATTTCGCTTCCATCGAGCTGGCGGTTGCGCCAGCGCCGATCGAGCTCCAGGCGCTTGAGCTCGGCTTGAAGGCGCAGCACCTCGCCGTGGAGCCGCCGGCTTGCGGCCGTCACGGTCGACGCGGGGCTGCTCGGTGGGAATAGATGCTCGTTGACGGTACACCAGTCCGACCGGTATTCCCGCCGCTTGAAGTTCCACTCGGGGTAGCGGTGCGCGCGTGTCGACTCCGGCTCCTCCGCCAGGTCGGCCGTGTGGAGCCCTGCCTGCAGGTCCGCACGATAGATCGACTGCGCGGTCTCCGTCGTCCGCGTGAGCTTGGTGAGCTCGAGCTCGTCGAGCGCCTCTTCTTGCTCGGCAAGCTGATCCGATCCGTCGAGCTGCTTCCTGCCGCTTTCGTACTCGGTCGCGGTGTGAACCTTCTCAAAGGAGTGCACGAGCGGGTTGTCGCGCTCTTTTTGCGATTCGATGTCGACGTACTCGACGTCGGTGGGCCGCCGACGCATCTTTCGCTCGGTACCGCTCGGTAGCGTACTTTGTGGATCATCGGGCGGTTCGAGGGCGGCGTTCCAAGGAGTCGGGGGAGGCATCAGGAGCCCCCATGGCGACGTGTATTCCTCGGCGGCTCTGCGCCTCGATAGCTTGGCGAGCGCATCTTCGAAGTCCGACGACACCTCCGCCAGACTCGGGCCAGTGTGGAGCGGCGTAGCCGCGTCGACGAGCTCGCGTGCCACGATCGAGGCCCGGGATTCATCGCCGGCGTCCGTGATGTCTCGCTGTAAGATCGCCCGACACGCTATCGAAAAGCAGCGGACATCCGCAGTGCGATCATCGAACGGAAACCGATCGACCGCGAGGGCCGCGCACTGCGTGAGGAGCGACTCTGCGCCGGGATACCGCTCGACGATGGCCTCCTCGATGCTCGGCATCCCGATCAGCATCGCCAGCGCCCGACGACGACCTGACCATGCCCCGTTGGCTAGGAACCCGAGCTCCGCGGCGGTTATGCCAACGACGACGCGGTAGAGATAGAACGACGCCCGGTCGTCTGGGTCAGTCAGCCAAGCGAGATGCTGGGGCAGGACCAGTCGCCCGGACGCTACCCCGCCCATGCCGCTGCCAGCGACGACTTCCCATTTCGCCCCTGTGAGCAGATTGCTCAGCGTTTCGAAGCGCGGCGTCAAGGCCTCGAGCGGGGACTCCGCGTAATCGGCCTGGCCCCCCCTTCCGCTCACTCGCCGGAACGAACGGTAGAGCCAGGCGAATGCTCGCTGGTCCCATTCCATCAGAACATCAGGTTGGCCAAGTCCTGCAGGGCTTCCAACTGTGCGTGGTCGTCTGTGATCGGCTGCACGACTGCGGCATTGCACGCCACTCGCGGTGCGACACCACTGGCGATCAACTTGGCGGCCGTCACGAGAAGCCGGGTCGAAACCGTCTCGGCAAGCTGAAGCTCTTCCATCGCGCGCACCTTGTTCGCAAACTCGACGAGACGCTTTGGCGTTCCGTTTTCGAGCTTGCCCTCATGAGCGACGATTTCGGTTTCCACCTTGGCTTCTGGATACGAGAAGCGCTGGACGACGAACCGCTGACGCGTGGAAGGACGCAACTCCTTGAAGCCACGGGCATAGCCAGGATTGAAGCTCGCCACGACCATGAAGCTCTCGGGCCCAGCCAGCGTTTCATCGAGACGGTCGATGTAGAGCTCACGGCGATGGTCCGTGAGTGAGTGCAAGACGACGATCACGTCCTCGCGTGCCTCGATGATCTCGTCGAGGTAGAGGATGGCGCCGGCTCGGACGGCCCGCGTGACCGGGCCGTCTTGCCAAATCGTCTCCGCGCCCCGGATCAAGAACCGGCCCACCAAATCGATCGACGAGGTCTCGTCGTGACATGCCACGGTGATCAAAGGCAGCTCGAGCTGCGCGGCCATCGCCTCGATGAACCGCGTCTTGCCGCACCCGGTCGGTCCGGCAAGAAGCAGCGGTAGCCTCTGACGATGGGCGTGCTGAAAGAGCTCGACCTCCCGGCCGACGGGGCGATACCAGGGTTGAGTCGCGCTCATTCTGCCGGCGCCGCAACCGCCGCGCCCGAGGAGACGGACTCCTCGACTTCACCCGCCGGTCCCCCGTACCGGATGAAGTTATAGACGAACGCGATGACGCCAGCGGTGAAGAGCGACGCCGCCAGGATGAGCCCGAC
>JAFDFW010000719.1 GCA_019309605.1 Deltaproteobacteria bacterium
CGAAGACCTGG
The DNA here is from genome assembly GCA_019309605.1 of Deltaproteobacteria bacterium. GTDB lineage: Bacteria > Myxococcota_A > Polyangia > Polyangiales > Houyiibacteriaceae > SG8-38. The sequence continues at coordinate 12 of JAFDFW010000719.1, forward strand.
AGCCCGACGAGATGCGCGTCATCGCCTGCGGCTCAGGGATGCCCATGCCACGGCTCAAGCAGGCCGCCGCCTGTTTCCTGATTGAGCTGGGCAACGGCGACAAATTCATCTTCGACATGGGGACGGGTTCGATGGAGCGGCTCTACGCCCTCGGCATTCCGCTGGACTATCTCGACAAGGTGTTCCTCACGCACCTGCATGCAGATCACATGGGGGATCTCCCAGCGTTCTTCATCTATGGCCCTCAGAACAACCGGTCCGTACCCCTACGAGTTTGGGGGCCCGGAGGAGGAGGCACGCGTCCTGAGTGGGGTACCAAAGCAGCAATGGACAGCATGCTCGACATGTGGGCATGGATGACCGGCACCCTGGTCGGCACGATTGACACGCGGTCGATGAGCCTCGAAGTCACGGAGTACGATTGGTCGAAAATCAACGGCGTCATCTACGAGGACAACGGTGTAGTCATCAGGAGTATCCCCGCTGTTCACTTCGAGCAGTCCGCAAGCTTCATTCTGGAATGGAACGGCCTGAAGCTGGCGTTCTCCGGGGATACGCTCCCGAACAAATGGTGGATCGAGCACACCCAAGGCGTGGACCTCTCCATCCACGAGTCGATCTTCATGCCCGATACGGCGATGGCGAAGTGGAAGTTCTCCGGGCAGGAGGCTTTGAATGCCATGACGACGATCCACGCCAACCCCGCGTTCTTCGGCAAGGTGATGGCGATGACACGACCCAAGCACGCCGTCGCATACCACTTCCAAAACGACTTCGACACACTCCCGGCGACCATTCGGACGGTCGAGCAGGTCTACGACGGCCCGGTGGACTATGCGCGGGACTTCATGGTGTGGAACGTCACCAAGGATGGTGTGCGTACACGGATCGCGGTCCCCAACCCCGAGTCCTACCCGTTGCCTCCGTTGCAGGAGAAGCAGATCTCGGCAGGCAAGGATCGCTACCAGACCCCCGAGTGGGTGCTCGATGGATTCCCGGACGAGGTGGATGCGGTCGCGAAGAAGATCTACGCCGACTTCAATGAGGAACACGGGACGGACTACGAGTTCCAGTTGAAGAAGTGAGTGTCACGCTGCCAACCTCCGCAGCCCCTCCCAATCTGTGAGGAACCCCGCCACTTGGTTCCAACTCGGAATGCTTTGGGACGCCATCAAGGCCCGGCTTCGGCCGGGCTTTCTCTTGGGCTTGCGGTATCTACTTGATTCGTTCGAGCCAGTAGCCCGGCTTTCGTCTAGCGTGAGCTACTGCGACGACTATCAGTGCCCTGTCCGTAACGGTCGTCACGACGTAGAACGGAAAGCCCTCGAGAGGGAATCGTCGCATGAGGTGTTCCGGCCGGGAATCAAGCACCGCGATCCCGGCATCAGGAAAACGTTGCGCTTGTTCGACGGCCGCTTCAAAGGCATCGAAAAAGATCAAGCCGAGGCCGTAGCGTTGCTCGTCGTACCATTTGCGCGCTAGGTCGAGCTCACGTTCGGCTTGGCGAAGCAGCCGGAAAGACTGAATCAAGGCTTGTATTCGGCGCGGACGCGTTGAGACAGCTCACGCCCGTCGACCGTGTCCGCAGTACCATTCTGGATGCCCTGCGCGCGGCGGGCGATCTCGTCGCGCCACGCGGCTTCAACCTCTTCCGGCGTTGCGCTCGTCTCCGCCCGTGAAAGCTCGGCGACCACCAGAGCGCGATCCTTGGGATCCAACTTCATGGCTTCTTCGAGGATCTTTTCGACTGGCCAACTCATGGTCGGAGCTTCCTTGCCGCTTCAGACACTGCACTAGCATTGTAACACGAGAAATTCATGACGCGCTCTCGGCCAAAACCGTCGATGGTTGCGATCTTCACCGGGTTGAGATGCAGATACTGGAGTTGTCTAGGCTTTACGCCACCAAACCTCCGAAATCCCTCCCAATCTGTGAGAACCCCCACCACTTGGTTCCAACTCGGAACGCTTTGGGACGCCGTCAAAGCCCGGACCTGAGACCCTACCGCCAAGGTTGCCGGAGCCACGCAGCAAGCGCAGGACTACACCCCTTTGTAAACCGGCTTGCGTTTTTCCAGGAAGGCCGTGGCGCCTTCCTTGGCGTCTAGGGAGCCGGCGACGGAGACTCCCGCGATGGCCTCGTAGTCGAGCATTTCCTCGAGCGTGCACACTTGGGACATGTGTATCAAACGCCGCGCCATGTCGACGGCGACACT
>JAFDFW010000720.1 GCA_019309605.1 Deltaproteobacteria bacterium
CAAGAACCTGCACGACCACATTCTGGTGCCCCTGGTGTTCCGGGCCCCGACCAGCCTTCACCGCGGAACCCCAACGCATTTCCTAGGCGGCATGATGAAGGAGTACATGGTCGGCAAGAGCTGGTTCGGACGATCGGTCTTCGAGGCTTGTGCGTTCATCAAGAGTCATCGGGATGCGCCGATTCCCGATCTACAGCTGCATACGCTCCCCTGGGGTTACCCGGATCCGAATCAGGACGGCCCAGAACGCGCGTATGTCGACCCTGGGCACTGCTTGTCGGTGCTGCCGACCCTCATTTACCCGAAAAGCCGAGGCGAGGTGCTGCTCGGCTCCGCCGATGCAGCGGATGCGCCGCACATCGATCCGGCCTATCTGAAGGAGCCCGAGGACTTGCAGCTCCTTCTCGACGGGGTTCGCAAGTGTCGCGAAATCTGCAGCCATCCGGAGATGAGCGAGCATCTTGGCGAGGAGATCAGCCCGGGTGCGGAGCGCTCGAGCGACGAGGAGCTCATCGAGGAAATCAGGTTGCGCGCCGGAACGGTGTACCACCCGGTTGGCACCTGCAAGATGGGCATCGACGACATGGCAGTCGTGGACCCGCGTCTACGGGTGCGTGGAATCGAAGGGTTGCGAGTCGTCGACGCTTCGATCATGCCGGAGATCACGGGCAGCAACACCAATGCGCCCAGCATGATGATTGGCGAGCGGGCCGCCGCCTTGATTCAAGAAGGCTGACTTACGAGCTGGCGAGCAGGTCGCCGATTTCGGCGAGTCGTGACTGCGCACCGCCCAACGCGAGCGCAACTTGTCGACCGTGCAGGTAATACCGAAAGAGGGGGTAGGTGCGGTCGACCCCCACGCCGCCGTGCAGGTGTTGGCACGCGTAGGTGACATTGTGCACGCCTTCGGCGCACCAGTATGAGGCGACGGCGAGAGCTTCGCTCGCGTCCTCTCCCGCGCCGACCTGGTAGATTGCGCGCGCTAGTGAAAGCCGCATCACTTCGAGCTCGATGTAGGCGTCGGCGATCCGTTGTGCGACCGCCTGAAACGAACCGATTGGCACGCCGAACTGCTTGCGCTCTCTCGTGTATCCCGCCGTGAGCTCGATGGCGCGGGTCGCCAGGCCCGTGGCAAATCCACACCAGGCGAGCCGCGCGCGGGTCTGTAAGAACGACGACGCGTCCGCGCCATCGCTCGGGTTCCCAAGAGGCTCGGCTTCGCTGTCTTCGAGACCGACTAGAGCACGCACCTCTCGGCTCGTCGCCCGCTGTCGTTCGAGATGAACGCCGGGCCTCTGCAGGTCGACGACGAATACTGCCGTGCCTTCGTCTCCAACGGCGGGGACGAGTAAGCTACGGGCTATGGGGCCGAACGGAACGAGCGAACAGGTGCCCGTCAGCGACCATCGGTCGCCAGTCCGGCTGGCGACAATGGGAGGTTGATTGTCGGCTGGGTTTACGCCGGACACGGTGTAGATGTGCTTGCCAGCGGCATGATCCCGTAGACGCTCCTTCTGCTCAGCCGAGCCGAATGCCTCGACTGTAGGTGCAGCGATCGCAACGGAGCTGACGAACGGAACCGCCGGGACTCCTGCACCCACCTCTTCGACGAGCACCATGAGTTCTTCGATCCCAAGGCCTGCCCCGCCAAGCTCTTCGGGCGTACTCACGCCTAGGAGCCCGAGGTCGGCTAGCTCGCTCCAGAGCTCTGCGTGAAACGCGTCGTCGCTGGCCTCGATTTCGCTGAGGGCCTCCGGAGTAGCGCGACCCTGAAAAAGGCGTCGAACCGTTGCGCGCAGGTCCTTTTGCTCTTCGCTTTGCTGAAAATCCATCGCGCCGGCTCCCTTATCCGCCGTAGCCGTATCGAGGAAGTCCAAGGCCCATCGCGGCGATCAAGTCCCGCTGCACTTCATTCGTCCCGCCGCCGAAGGTGAACACGATCAAGGCTCGATAGTAGCGTTCGGCTTGAGCACGGAGGATCGCGCCGGGGCTTGTTTGTTTGATCGAGCTCTGCTCGCCGAGCACTTCCATGAAAAGTCGGTAGGCCTCGACGAAAAACTCGGAGCTATTGACCTTCAGCGCCGAGGCCTCCGCAGGTTGAAGGCGGTCGTTATCGATTGCCCAGGCCTGTTTCCAGTTTTGGAGCTCGATTACGTCTAGGCCGGCCTTGATTTTGGCGAGCGCCGTGCGTACCCAAGCGCGATCCATGATGCGACCGCCTTCC
>JAFDFW010000721.1 GCA_019309605.1 Deltaproteobacteria bacterium
AGCACGTGAAGACCAAACTCAAAGAGCAGGGCTTTGATCCGGCACAATGCGGAGGAGCGGTGTACTTCCTCACGGAAGATCGGTACGTGGAGCTTGCGCCCGAGGTTCTTGGGAGAATTGAAGCGGGCGATATCCGCCTGTGACTGTATGTTGGCGATTGAGGAACTCATGGATGAATACGACTACATCGTGATTGGATCGGGATCGGCGGGGGCGATCGTTGCCGCTCGACTGGCCGAGGATCCCGACGTTAGCGTCCTTCTGCTCGAAGCAGGGGGGAGCGACCGCACGACGTTTGTACGCAAGCCCGGCATGATCAGCCTCGTCCAGCAGGTCAAGCAGCTCAAAGAGAAGCTCGACTGGGGGTTCAGCACGGTGCCGCAGGCGAATCTAAACGACCGGCGCATTACGTACACGCGCGGAAAGGTCGTGGGTGGCTCGAGCTCGGTCAACGGCATGATCTACCTTCGAGGGAACAAGGAGAACTACAACGACTGGGCCGCCCGAGGGTGCGACGGCTGGAGCTTCGAGGACGTACTTCCGTTCTACAAGAAGCTCGAGGACCACGAAGACGGCGAGACCGAGTACCACGGTGCGGGCGGTCCGATTCGAGTTACCCGGCACCCGGAGGATCAGCTCAGCCCGGTCTCCGGCGCGTTCCTGAAGGCCGTGTCCGCGGTCTGCGATATTCCCATCCTCGATGACTTCAACGCGGAGAATCAGAACTGCGCAAGCATCATGCAGATGTCGTGCAGCAACGGCGTCCGCAGCGGAACTGGTGAAGCTTATGTTCAGCCAAGCCTTTCGAGACCCAACTTCAACTTGCAAATGCGTGCCCTGGTTCATCGTGTCGTCATCGAGAACGGTCGAGCCGTAGGCGTGGAATACGAGCAGTCCGGCAAGTAGGCGTGGAATACGAGCAGTCCGGCAACCGCGTCATGGCGCGCGCGAACCGCGAGGTAATTCTGTCTGGCGGTGCGATTGGCTCGCCGCAGCTGCTCATGCTTTCGGGGGTGGGCCCCGCGGATCATCTTCGCGAGCATGGCATCGAGGTGCAACTCGACGTTCCGGGAGTCGGCAAGAACCTGCACGACCACATTCTGGTGCCCCTGGTGTTCCGGGCCCCGACCAGCCTTCACCGCGGAACCCCAACGCATTTCCTAGGCGGCATGATGAAGGAGTACATGGTCAGGAGTACATGGTCGGAAAGAGCTGGTTCGGACGATCGGTCTTCGAGGCTTGTGCGTTCATCAAGAGTCATCCGGGCGCACCGATTCCCGATCTGCAGCTGCATACGCTCCCCTGGGGTTACCCGGACCCGAATCAGGACGGCCCAGAACGCGCGTATGTCGACCCCGGGCACTGCTTGTCGGTGCTGCCCACGCTCATTTACCCGAAAAGCCGAGGCGAGGTGCTGCTCGGCTCCGCCGATGCAGCGGATGCCCCGCACATCGATCCGGCCTACCTGAAGGAGCCCGAGGACTTGCAGCTCCTTCTCGACGGAATTCGCAAGTGTCGCGAAATCTGCAGTCACCCGGAGATGAGCGAGCATCTTGGAGAGGAGATCAGCCCGGGTGCGGATCGCGCGAGCGACGAGGAGCTCATCGAAGAGATCAGGTTGCGCGCCGGAACGGTGTACCACCCGGTTGGCACCTGCAAGATGGGCGTCGACGAGATGGCGGTCGTGGACCCACGCCTACGGGTGCCTGGAATCGAAGGGCTGCGAGTCGTCGATGCATCGATCATGCCGGAGATCACGGGCAGCAACACCAACGCGCCCAGCATGATGATCGGCGAGCGGGCTGCCGCCTTGATTCAAGAAGACTGACTCAGGAGCTCGCGAGCAGGTCGCCGATTTCGGCGAGCCGTGACTGCGCGCCGCCTAGCGCAAGGGCCGCTTGTCGACCGTGCAGATAGTACCGGAAGAGCGGGTAGGTGCGGTCGACGCCCACGCCACCGTGCAGGTGTTGGCACGCATAGGTGACATTGTGCACGCCTTCGGCGCAGCAGTATGAGGCCACGGCGAGAGCTTCCCTCGCGTTCTCTCCCGCGCCGACTTGGTAGACCGCGCGCGCTAGCGAAAGCCGCATCACTTCGAGCTCGATGTAGGCGTCGGCGATGCGTTGTGCGACCGCTTGAAATGAACCGATCGGCACGCCGAACTGCTTGCGCTCTCTCGTGTATCCGGCCGTGAGCTCGATGGCACGGGTCGCCAGGCCAATGGTAAATCCGCACCAGGCGAGCTGTGCGCGGGTTTCCAAGAACGACAACGCGTCCGCGCCATGGCTCGGATTCCCAAGAGGCTCGGCTTCGCTGTCTTCGAGATGGATCAGAGCACGCGCTTCGCGGCTCGTCACCCGCTGCCGTTCGAGACGAACGCCAGGCCTCTGCAGGTCGACGACGAACACCGCCGTGCCTTCGTCTCCAACGGCAGGGACGAGCAAACTATGGGCTACCGGGCCGAACGGGACGAGCGAGCATGCACCCGTCAGCGACCATCGATCGCCTTCGCGGCTGGCGACAATCGGAGGTTGGTTGTCGGCTGGGTTGACGCCGGACACGGTGTAGATGTACGCGCCCGCGGCGTGATCCCGCAGGCGCGCTTGTTGTTCGACCGAGCCGAATGCCTCGACTGTAGGCGCAGCGATCGCTACGGAGCTGACGAACGGAACCGCAGGAACTCCTGCACCCACCTCTTCGACGACGACCATGAGCTCTTCGATTCCAAGCCCGGCCCCGCCAAGCGCCTCGGGCGTACTCACACCCAGGAGCCCGAGGTCGGCCAGCTCGCTCCAGAGCTCTGCGTGAAACGCGTCGTCGCTGGCCTCGATCTCGCTCAGGGCCTCCGGAGTAGCGCGGTCCTGAAAAAGGCGCTGAACCGTTGCGCGTAGGTCCTTTTGCTCTTCGCTTTGCTCGAAATCCATCGCGCCGGCTCCCTTATCCGCCGTAGCCGTATCGGGGCAGCCCGAGCCCCATCGCGGCGATCAAGTCGCGCTGCACTTCATTGGTGCCGCCGCCGAACGTAAACACGATCAGGGCTCGATAGTAGCGTTCGGCTTGAGCACGCAGCACAGCGCCGGGGCTGGTCTGTTTGATCGAGCTCTGCTCGCCGAGCACTTCCATGAAAAGTCGGTAGGCCTCGACGAAAAACTCGGAGCTATTGACCTTCAGCGCCGAGGCCTCCGCAGGTTGAAGGCGGTCATTATCGATTGCCCAGGCCTGTTTCCAGTTTTGGAGCTCGATTACGTCTAGGCCGGCCTTGATTTTGGCGAGCGCCGTGCGTACCCAAGCGCGATCCATGATGCGACCGCCTTCC
>JAFDFW010000115.1 GCA_019309605.1 Deltaproteobacteria bacterium
CGATGTAGCGGCCGGGTCCGGGTGGGTGATAGTCTCGATGAAGAACGACTGGAAGACAGTTTTCACGGAGAAGTAAGGGGTTCCATGATGAGGCATTCAATGATGCGCGGGCTGATGCTCGCGTGCGCGCTGCTGGCTCTCACCGGCTGCAAAAAGTCGAACACGGCCACGGATGCCGACTCGGATGGCGACAGCGGGGTTCGGTTGCTCGACAAGGGGCAGAGGCCCCGGGCGGAGCTTCGCTACCGCATCCCCACGGGGACCACGACCACTTCGACGACGACGTTCCGGGTCGCGACCCTCGCGACGAGCGGTGACAAGGTAGCGCTCAGCGTCTTGCCAGGCCTGCGTCTCGACATCGTGTCGGGGCCTGCGGAGCCGACCGACCGCGGCGTGAAGTTTGCCGTCGACGTCGTGAAGTCCGAAGCCGTCGTGCCCGAAGACTTCGACGAGGAGATGGCCGATCTCCTCAGAAGCGGAGCGGCCATCGTCGACCAGGTCGGCGGATGGGTCGAGGTCGACGATCGCGGCCAGACGCTCGCTGGTGAGTTCAACGCGCAGACCAAGCGTTCGGACGTGCCCGTGCGCTTGCTCCGCATGATCGTCAACACGCGCGCAACGCTCACCCGTGTCCTGCTTCCCGTGGAGCCCGTCGGACTGGGCGCGCGCTGGGAGACTCGACAAGAGATCACAGCCTACGGGTTCAGCGTCCAGCAGGTGAACACCTACACCTTGGTCGACCGCGTCGGCGACGAGCTCATGCTCAACGTGACGGTGCAGCAGATGGCGCTTCCCCAGAGCATCGATTTCCCCGAAGAGGGCATCGAGATTTCGGTCGAGTCGATGACCGCTCAGGCCGACGGGCAGATCATCCTCAAGCTCAACGCCCTCGAGTCCGATGCATCGGCCACCGGCACCGCGGAAGATCGCCTGACCGTCAAAACGGTTGACGGCACCGAAGCTGTCCACGTCCAAGAAGAGTTCGAGATCCAAGTAGCCAACACCTCAGCCCTCCCGGGCAACTAACCCTAAGAGGGGTCGAGCCCCTTTTGCTACTCGTCGATTTTGAGTTGAGGGATCTCGACGCTGCCCACTGCTTTCATCCGCTTCTTGCCCTCTTTTTGTTTCTCGAGGAGCTTGCGCTTTCGTGAGATGTCGCCGCCGTAGCATTTGGCGGTGACGTCTTTGCGCAGGGCTCGGACAGTCTCGCGGGCGATCACCTTGGACCCGATCGCGGCCTGGATGATCACTTCGTACTGCTGGCGCGGCACGATCTTCTTCAGTTTGGCAGCGAGCGCTCGCCCAAGATAATAAGATTTGTCTTTGTGCACGACCGCGCTGAGCGCATCGACCTTCTGGTTATTGAGCAGCATGTCGAGGCGCACGAGCGGGTTCTCGCGATAGCCGGCTAGCTCGTAGTCCATCGAGGCGTAGCCCTTGGTGGCGCTCTTCAGCTTGTCGAAGAAGTCGAACAACACTTCGGCGAGGGGCATCAGGTAGGTGACGATCACGCGCTCGGTCGAGGCATATTGGATGCCTTGTTGCTCGCCGCGGCGGTCTTGGCAGAGCTTGATCACCGCTCCGACAAACTCCGCGGGCACGTGGATCGAAACCGTGAAGTAAGGCTCCTCGATGCGGACGCGCCCGTCGGGAATCTGCGACGGGTTGTCGATCTCGATTGTTTCCTCTTCGGTCGTCACTCGATAAACCACGCTCGGCGCGGTGGTGATCAGCCCGATGTGGTACTCGCGTTCGAGCCTCTCCTGGATGATCTCCATGTGCAGGAGTCCAAGGAACCCGCATCGGAACCCGAACCCCAGCGCGTCCGAGGTCTCCGGTTCGAACATGAACGCGGCGTCATTCAAGTTCAGCTTCTCGAGCGCGTCGCGGAGCTCGGTGTACTGGTCGCTGTCCGTCGGGAAGATCCCGCAGAACACCATCGGCTTGACCTCTTTGAACCCAGCGAGCGCTTTGTCGGCGGGCTTCTTCGCCAAGGTGATCGTGTCGCCGACCTTCGCGTCCTGCAGCGACTTGATGCTAGCCGCGAGGTAGCCGACTTCTCCGGGTCCAAGCTCGTCGAGCTCCTGCTGAAACGGGTTGTAGACCCCGAGCTCGGTGACCTCGTATTCGGCCCCCGTCGCCATGAGGCGGATCTTGTCGCCCTTGCGAACCGTGCCGTCCTTCATGCGAATCATGCAAACCGCGCCGCGGTAGCTGTCGTACCAACTGTCGAAGATCAGGGCTCGCAGGAAGCCGCGGTCATCGGTTTCGGGCGGCGGGATGCGTCGCACCACCGCTTCGAGGATCTCGGCCACGCCTTCGCCGGTCTTGGCGCTGCAAGGCAGCACCTCCGAGCAATCGAGCCCCACTACATCCTCGACCTCTTGGCGAACCCGATCCACGTCCGAGCTCGGCAGGTCGACCTTGTTGAACACCGGGATGATCTCGAGGTCGTTCTCGACGGCGAGATACACATTCGCCAGGGTCTGCGCCTCGACGCCTTGCGTGGCATCGACGACCAAGAGAGCGCCGTCACATGCAGCAAGCGATCGCGACACTTCGTAGCTGAAGTCCACGTGGCCGGGGGTGTCGATGAGGTTTAATTGATACGTTTCACCGCTGGCGGCCTTGTAGGGCAGTCGGACGCCTTGCGCCTTGATCGTGATTCCACGCTCCTGCTCGAGGTCCATCCGGTCGAGCAGCTGCGCCTTTTGCTCGCGCGCCGAAACCGCTCCCGTCACCTCGAGGAACCGATCGGCAAGCGTGCTTTTGCCATGATCGATGTGCGCGATGATACAGAAATTCCGGATTCGCTGGAGATCTTGCGCCAAAGTGCGACCTGTCTAGCCTCGCACCCGGCTTACAGCAACACGCCGTCGTTAACCCTCTTTTTTGGGCGTCGCGTCCAAGCTCATCTGGCCGGGAAGCTCGTCCTGATGGCGGTCCAAAACGAGATCGATGCCTTCGCGGATGTACACCGCCACGGGCACTTTCGTGCGCTCGTGCAAGAGCTTGAGTCGCTCGTTTTGCTCGGGCGTGATGTAGACGGTCGTCGAGATCTTTTTGCGCGCCATTCGGACCTCAGAAGTGCCATGAAGCTACATGGCACCATATATATTGTCAATCCGATCCGCCGCAGACTTGCGCAGGGCTGTCGATCGACCTTATCCTTATGGGGATTCAGTTCTCGGGGACCCTCAAAGTGACCGCAAACATGAGCAATTTCGCGCATGCGGTGGCTGGGCTTGCCATCTTGGCATGCCTGCCGGCGTTGGGTTGCGGCCAGAGCCCCTCCAGCACGCTTCCGCGAGGCTCGATGGCTGAGCCGGCCGTGTGCAAAGGGAATCAGGTCATTGCAACCGACGTTAACGAAGATGGACGTGTCGACATTGAACACGTCGGGCGCAATGGCCGTCGCTACTGCACCAAAGCAGACATGAACTTTGACGGCAAAGTCGATATGGAACGCTTTTACGAAGGGGATGGAGGGCAGGTCGCGCAAGAGCGGCACGACTTCGACTTCGATGGGCGCCTGGACCAACTGTCCTTTTTTGAAGGCGGTCAGCTCGTTCGCAAAGAGCTCGACACCAACTTCGATAACACGATTGATACGTGGCTGTGGTGTGGCAGCGGCTGGGTCATTCGCGCCGAGCGGGACCGCGGGCGCGACGGCAAGGTCGACGTGTGGGAACTGTACGCGAACGGTTTGATCACCGAGGCGCAGTACGATGACGATAACGATGGACGCGTCGAGAAGTGGGATTCGTTTCGAGCCGGCAAGCTCGTTCTGACGCAACATGACGACAACCGGGATGGTGAACCGGATCGCAGCCAAGATATGCCCTTGCAAAGCATGGGCCCGGCCGACGACGCGCTGCGATGTGAGAGGGGACAACTGTGAAATACTTAATGCTTTGTCTATTGAGCCTTGCCGTGGTGGGCTGCGGTGCGAAGGATCCGAAGCCGGTGACGAGCCCCGGCGCCGAGTCCGCTGAGTCGAGCAGCGGTGGTGAAATCGCCGATGGCGGGCGCTGCGTGCCCAACGGCGCCGGCTACGAAGTCACCGAATACGACACCTCCGGTGACGACACCCCGGATGTGCGAAAGCTCTTTCGAACGATGGGCGAGGGCAGCCTCGCGCGCCTGGTTTTGGTGTGCCGGGAGGCCGACCTCAACGGTGACGGCCGCAAGGACATCGTGCGGGTCTACAGCGAGGAGGGCAGGCCGGTCCGCGAGGAGGCCGACCGTGATTTTGATGGCCGAATCGACGAGGTCACGCACTTCACCAACGGCCGCGTCAGCCTCAAGGAAATCGACACCAGCGGCAATGGCATGATCGACACCAAGATTTTCTACGAAAATGGCCAGCCAGAGCGCGCCGAGCGCGACATGGCCAACCGCAGCAAGGCGGCCAAGTGGCAGCCGGATCGCTGGGAGTACTACGCCGACGGCCGCACCGTCCGCATCGGCACCGACCTCAACGGCGACGGCAAAGTAGACCGATGGGACCGAGACGACGAACGCATCCGCAACTCCGCCCTTGCCAACCAACAGTCCCCCAACGACTCAGCAACCCAATAGGGGACAGGCTACCCACCCCCGCGAACAACCTTCTTTCGCGCACTTGCGACCCACACCGCGAAAACGTAGGGTCCGGCCGTGGAACGCCTTCAAAAAGTCCTCGCCCGTGCAGGCGTCGCATCTCGGCGTGCGTCCGAGGATCTGATCGTTGCCGGGCGGGTGCGTGTCAATGGGCGCGTCGTGACCGAGCTGGGTACGAAGGTGGATCCGCACAAAGATCGCGTCGAGGTCGACGGCAGGCGGCTCGTTGCAGAGAAGCCCGCGTACTACCTCATGCACAAGCCGCGCGAGATGGTGACCACGCTCGACGATCCGGAGGGAAGGGCGACCATCGCGGACCTGCTGCGCAAGATCCCCGAGCGCGTCGTGCCGGTGGGGCGTCTCGACTACCACACGAGCGGCGCGCTCCTGGCCACCAACGACGGCGACATGATCGACGCGCTACTACGGCCGGTTGCCGGGGTGCCCAAGATCTACGCGGTGAAGTTCCAGGGGAACCTCGACGTGGAGGAGCTCGACGCGCTTCGAAACGGCGTGAAGCTCGACGACGGGTACCGCACGCAGTCGGCGGAGGCGTTCGTCTTGCGGCAGGAGCGCACCCACACTTGGGTTCAGCTCACGCTCACCGAGGGCAAGAATCGGCAGATTCACCGCATGGGCGACGCGATTCACCGCCGGGTGATGCGGCTTGCACGGCAGTCTTTCGCAGGCATCAGCATCGATGGATTGAGGCCTGGCGAGCATCGCGATCTCACGCGTGACGAGCTTCAGCAACTCAAGAAGAAATATCTCAATCCGTATCGCCGTGCCCGCGAAGCCGCCAAAGAAGGGTAAACGCGCTTGGCACGACGAAGAGCGTGAGCACTGTCGAAAGCAGGAGACCGCCAAGCACGATGGCGCCGACGCCACGGTAGAGCTCGGAGCCGGAGCCCGAGAAGATCACCATGGGTAAGAGGCCTGCTAGCGAGGTCGCAGTGGTCATGAAGATCGGGCGCACGCGCGCCTCGACAGCGAGGGGCACGGCTTCTTGCAAGCTGGTGCCGGCCCGTAGACGCGTGAGCGAGCCATCGACGACGAGGATGGCGTTGTTCACGACGATGCCGATCAGGATCAGAAAGCCGAGCGCGGTCATCAAGTCCAAGGGTTGCTTTCCGAGCAGCGCGTTGAGCAGCCAGAGCCCGCCCGCGCCACCGGCGGCTGCCAGCGGCACGCTCATGAGTACCGCAAACGGAGAAACGAAGTCTTCGAAGAGGGCCGCGATCAGCAGGAAGGAGATGATCAGGGCAAGCAAGAGGATGTTCCCGAACTGCTTTTGCGCAACTTCCAGCTTGCCGGCGGCGCCACTCAGACCGAACTGGACCCCTGCCGGCACCGCGCCTTCTTCTTCGAGTCTGCCGAGGACGTCGTTGCGTATCGTATCGATAGCGTCCTCGAGGGCCATGTCTTCGGGTGGCGATACGTCGAGTGTGATCGCGCGGCGGCGTTCGAGGTGACGGATCACCGACGGGCCGATGCGTTCTTCGATCGTGGCAAGCGCGCCCAGGGGAACGGTACGCCCGCTTGGGGTGGCGACTGGCGCGGACAGCAAGGCCGGTGCGTCGGGTAGAAGCTGGTCGCCCTCGGTCACCGCCCGCAATACGACGTCGAGCTTCGGTTGCCCCTTGGGCGTGTATTCGCCGATGATCGCGCCGTCGATCAATGCGTCGACCACAAGTCCGAGCTCGGCGCCGCCCATCTGAAGCTGGGCTGCTTCTTTTCGTTTGGGGATGACATGAAGCTCGGGCGCCCCGGGGTCCAAGCTCGGGATCGGACGAATCTGCGCGCCCGGTAAGGTTTTCCGGAGGTCTTCGAAGAGGCGGTCGCCGACCTTGGTGAGAGTCGGCAGGTCGGGGCCTTGAATGTCGATCTCGACGACGCGGCCCCCGCTGACGCTCCGGCCAAACAACGAAGCTTGGGTAGCAAACGAGATCATGCCGGGGATCTTCGTCTGCACGCGCCGTAGCAAGTCGAGCATCCGGCCGACGTCATCTTTGTCCTCCGCAACGGCGCCTGCGAAGATTCGATCGGGGCTCCCGACGAAGAAGCTTCGCCTGATGTTGGGCTCACCATCGGTCTCGACCCCGGTGTATCGGGCCATCTGGCCTTGGAGCCGGTTGCCCGTGGTTTCGAGCTCGTCGATCGAGTAGCCAGGAGGGGGGATCAACATGCCGAACACCAAGTTGCGGTTGCCGGTAGGCAGGTACTCCATGGGCGGGATAAGCGCCCACACGACGAGCATCGAGCCGACGATGGCGAATGCTATCGTTGCCCATGCCCGTCGGTTGGAGCTGCAGAGCCAACGCACTTGCTCCGTGACGCGTGAGCGAAACCGCTGGCCGAAGCCGGTCAGGCCCCCGATGTCGAGGGTCTTGCCCTGTGAGAGGAGGCGCGCGGCGAGACTCGGGATCACCAGAACGGAAACCACCAACGACGCCGAAACAGCGAGTGCGATCGCGACGGCGACGTCGCGGAGGAGCTCGCCGACTTCACCTTGCCAAAGGACGATCGGAATGAAGACCGCGACCGTGGTCGCCGTGGACGCAAGGAGCGCGCCCCAGACGTCCCGGATGCCGCGATACGCGGCCAGCTTCGTATTGGGGGCGCGCGTTCGCCAGGTGTCGATGCTTTCGAGGGCGACGATCGAGTTATCGACCACCATGCCGATGGCAAATGTGATGCCGGCAAGTGACACGACGTTGATCGTGCGGCCGACGGCCTGCATCCCTAGCGCCGTCGCAAACGCGCACACAGGGATCGCAATACTGATCACCGCCGACGCGCCAAACGTTCGCAGGAACAAGAACAGGACGATGATGGCCAAGAGCGCGCCGAGCAGCAGATTCTGTTGGACCAGGTCGAGCGCACCTTCGATGTATTCGACTTGGTCGGCGACGATTTCGATCTGCAGGCCCTCGCGGCTGAATT
>JAFDFW010000722.1 GCA_019309605.1 Deltaproteobacteria bacterium
GTGATCTTGTCCACCGGCGTATCACCGGCAAGCAATGCAGCTGTTGCATCGAGGATCCGCTCGACGCGGTCGCGTGAGCGGTCCTGGCTGGGTCTCCTGCGCGGAGCGAGCTGGTCGGTCTTGGTCATCGCAATGATTCGGACGCGTCTTGGGGCCGGATTTACCGGAAAAACCGGGGCGTGACTAGCCCCTGCGCATTCGAGCCCCTAGATCGGAGCTGCAATTGCGGGCTACACTCGGAATTCACCAATTGTTGCTATGAGCACTGCTTCAACCACCAACGGACATCCGGCGGCTGGCGTTTCGGATGAGGAAAAGAAGCGCCCAGTCTCCGATATCGATCTGGACGCGCCCGAGTACTACCTCAATCGCGAGCTGACCTGGCTCACCTTCGTCAAGCGCGTTCTGCACGAGGCCGAGGACAGCCGAACGCCGTTGCTCGAGCGGGTGAAGTTCCTCGCGATCACGAGCTCGATCCTCGATGAGTTCTTCATGAAGCGTATCGGCGGCCTCAAGCAGCAGGTGGCAGCCGGTGTGCACAAGCTCACCGTGGATGGCCGCTCCCCAATACAGCAGATCAAGGAGTCCCACCAGCTCATCCGGCCGCTCAACGTCGAGCAGCAGGGCCTGTGGGTCAAGCTTCGCAAGAAGTTGAAGGACGTCGGCGTACAGCTCGCCTCCTACGAGTCGCTTCCCGAAAAGGATCAGCGGTGGCTTCGCGACGACTACCTCGACAATATTTTCCCGTTGGTCACGCCGCAGGCGATGGACCCGGCACATCCGTTTCCGTTCGTGTCGAACCTGTCGCTCAACTTGTTGGCGTCGCTCCACTATCCGGACGACCCTGTGCCGTTGATGGCGCGCGTGAAAGTGCCCTTGGGCGCAGGTGTTCCGCGTTTCATCCGGGTTCGTGATTCGTTGCGGTTCGTGCCGCTCGAAGAGATCATGGCGAACAACCTCGATCTGTTGTTTCCCGGCATGGTCATCGAGCGCACCGAGCTGTTCCGTGTGACCCGCAATGCCGATGTCGAGAGCGACGAGGAACAGGCGGACGATTTGCTCGCACTGATCGAGTCGGAGTTGCAGGAGCGCAAGTTCGCGCCGATCGTTCGCCTCGAGGTGGCTCGTGGGATGGATGCGACTCACCGCGGACGGCTGGCCGCCGAGCTTGGCCTCGACGAGCAGGCGGACGTCTTCGAGGTCGACGGGTTCCTCGGGCTCGACGCCCTGTTCCAGTTGGCTGGGCTCGACCTGCCGGAGCATCGCGATCCCGACCACCGGCCGGTGGATGCACCGCGCCTCGTGGGGCGAAGCAACATTTTTCATGCCATCCGCGACAATGAAGCCCTGCTGCTTCACCACCCGTACGAGGCGTTCGGCACGTCCGTGGAGCGGTTTCTTCGTGAAGCCAGCGAGGACCCGAAGGTCCGCGCGATCAAGGTGACGCTCTACCGCACCTCGTCGAAATCACGCGTCATTCAGCACCTCATCAACGCGGCGCTCAATGGCAAGCAGGTGGCGGTGGTCGTCGAGCTCAAGGCTCGCTTCGACGAAGAGGCGAATATCAACTGGGCGAGCAAGCTCGAGCAGGCCGGCATTCATGTGACCTACGGGGTGGTGGGGCTCAAGACCCATTGCAAGGTCATCCTCGTCGTTCGTCGCGACCACAACGGCCTGCGTCGCTACGTGCACATCGGCACAGGCAACTACCACGAGGAGACCGCCAAGCTCTACTCGGACATCGGGCTGCTTACCTGCGATCCGGGCATCGGCCGCGACGCGACCGAGCTCTTCAACTATCTCACGACTGGCTACAGACCGAGCCGTACCTACAAGAAGCTGCTCCCCGCACCCAAGCTCCTCAAGCCCGCACTTCTCAAGAAGATTAGGCGAGAGATCCGCCGGGTCAGTGAAGGGCAGAAGGGTCTGATCCAGATCAAGACCAACGCGCTCGAAGATGTCGACATTACCCGCGCGCTGTACGAGGCTTCGCAGGCCGGTGTGCACGTCGACCTGATTGTTCGGGACTCGTGCCGATTGCGTCCGCGCGTTGCGGGCGTGTCAGACAACATTCGGGTTGTCAGCATCGTCGGCCGTTTCCTCGAGCACTCGCGCATCTACCACTTCCACAACGGGGGCGAGGAGGAGTACTACATCGGCTCGGCCGACTGCATGACGCGGAACCTCGTGAGCCGGGTCGAAGTGCTGACTCCCGTCGAGCCGCTTCCCGACGGAAGCTACGTTCAGCGAGACGGCGACAAAGACATCGACGGCGCGCACCAACAAATGATCAAGTGGGCAGAGGGCCGTTTTGCGGAAGCCAACCGGTTGCGCAGGCGCACTGCCCGTGGCCCGCGTGGTCTTGCGTCGCCCGACGAATAGAGAGAGAGTGCTCGTTCCGGCTCGTCATGGTCACTAACCTGTCACGGATTGCTCTGACACTCGCTGCTGCCGCGCTTCTCTCGACTGCGCCAGCTTCGTCACAGCGAACTCTGATGGCGTCTCCCACTTGCGAGGAGCTGACCATCATGGACTTCCTCGCTCGCCTCGACGAGGAGCGTGGCCGCTACAAGAGAGGTCTCGACGTCGAGGACCGGCGCGACTTGTCTCAGCTCCGACGGGAAGTGTGCGCGCCGTACGTGGGCTATCGCGTCACGCGCCAGCCGACGACGACTTGGTCGAACGGGCGTGTGATCGTTCGCGGATACCTGGAGCTCAATCATCCAAATGGTCGCATTGCTAAGAGCCGAAGTGGCGAGTGGTTCTACCCAAGCGGTGCGAGGGCGAAAAGCGCGCTCGGGAAGTGGGAGTATCCGAACGGCCTGCTCGCGCGGACCTCCAAAGGCGGTATCTGGTACACGCGCGAAGGGAAGTACGTCGAAGACCCGGACAAGGCGCGCGCCGAGGCATGCGAGTATCTGGGCAAACAGCTTTGTCCGCTGGACTTGCTTTCAGTGACGGTGATGGGGCTCATCAACAAGACGGCCCCGTCTAAAGAAGAGCCAAAGCCCCAAGAGCCCAAGGGTGCTTCGGACAAAGAAGAGTAGGGCGCCGGTCCGCGGACGGGCGGATGCTGTCGGGCGAGTCCCAGTGTGGTAGAACCGCCGCCCATGATTGAGCCTCCGCTGCAAACCCCATCCGCGTTGCCCGACCGGGACGCCCTTCTTCAGATCGCCAAGGCATCGCCCGAGATTGCCGGAGAACGGGACAAGGAACGATGGCTCGCTCTCTATTCTGACGATGCCATCGTCGAAGACCCGGTCGGCACGCCCGCTTCCCACGCCGGAAGGCGCCCCGGCCGTTTGGGGGATGAGCTCGGGCGGTTCTACGAGGCGTTCATCGCGTCGACGGCGCTCGAGTTCGTGTCGCATCAGGACATCGTGTCCGACATGCACGTGTTCCGCGCAGTCGACATTCACACGACCAATCTCAAGACCGGGCTGAAGATGAAGGTCCCGGCGAACCTTCTCTATGAGATCGTCACTCGCGATGGCGGGCTCGCGATCAGGCGCATGCAGGCCCACTGGGAGCTCAATCGCATGAGCCGCGTGTTGATGGGTGAAGGGTTGCTCGGGATGCGCACGATTGCGGCCTTGAACTGGAGGATGCTGCGCGCGTTCGGGCCCAAGTGGCTGCTGTCGTACTTCAAGTCGTCGCAGCAGGGGGTTGGCAACGCAGGGAAGGAGCTCGTTGAGCGGCTTGCGCATCAGGGGCGTGAACGCACTGAGATCGTCGCGCCAGGAGTGAGGGTGGAGCTGCCCGGCGGGGCATCTGTTTCGCGGACTGAGTTTGCTGACCGGTGCACCGCACTCGAGCTTCGTGACCTGTTGGCATCGGGTCAGACGGTGTCGGGTTTCGCATCCATCGAGTGGGACGCGCGCACGCGACAGGCGGCGTTCGTCGCCGAGCTCGATGCGGCTGGCACGCAGGTGCAACGCCTTCGGTGGTTCTGGGAAGGATGACGATGGCCAAGAAGGTCGCTGGCTGGTTGGGCAGCGTCCTGCTCGTTCTCGTCCTCTATCTCTTCCTCTGGCCAGTGCCGATTCACCCTGTCGCCTGGGAGCCGCATCCGGTCCCGGCGCTCGAAGGGGACTTCGCAGAGAACCGCGTGCTCCAAGGGATGGAGCTTTTCGCCACACCCAATGGTCACGGGCCTGAAGATGTTGCCGTCGATGCGCAGGGGCGCGTCTACGTGGGCCTCGAAGAAGGTCAGGTCCTTCGCTATGCGGCGGACGGGTCCGATCCCCAGGTGTTCGCCGACACTGGCGGGCGGCCGCTTGGCTTGGACTTCGACAACGACGGCAATTTGATCGTCGCCGATGCGTCCAAGGGGTTGCTTTCGATCGACCCAAGCGGTGCGATCGAAGTCTTGTGCACGGAGGCAGGCTATCACCCGTTCAGATTCACCGATGACGTCGATGTAGACTCCCAAAACGTCGCCTGGTTCTCGGATGCGTCCTACAAATGGAGCCACGACGGCCATGCGATGGAGGAGCCTCTCGAGAGCGCGCCGAATGGCCGCCTGGTCAAGTACGACATCAACACCGGCGAGTGTTCGGTGGTGCTGGATGAGCTCTTCTTCGCAAACGGTATCGCGGTCTCTCCGGACGAGACGTATGTCTTGGTCATCGAGACGATGCGGTATCGCGTCAAGCGGGTGTACGTTCGCGGGCCGCGGCGGGGTGATGTGGAGGTATTCGTCAACAACCTTCCCGGGTTTCCTGACGGCATTTCGACGGGTGCGGACGGGATCTTTTGGTTTTGGCTAGCGATCTACGCGCCCCGCGATGCGATTCTGGACTTTGCCGGACCGAAGCCTTGGTTGCGCAAGGTGATGTACCGGCTCCCCCGGGACCTCAAACCCACACCGAGGCGCCACCCCTTTGTTTTGGGGCTCGATGCGAGTGGCAAGGTCGTGCGAAACCTGCAGGACGCGGATGGAGCCGATTTTTCCCATTCCACGAACGCCGAGCAGGTCGGCGACTGGCTCTACATTGGGAGCCTCGCGGAGCCCAAGTGGGGGCGCATCCGTATTTCTTCGCTTCCCTAGTTGGCAACTGCCTTCGAACCAGACTGCCACTAAGAAAGCGTCAGACCCCTTCTTG
>JAFDFW010000723.1 GCA_019309605.1 Deltaproteobacteria bacterium
GGAAGCGCTCTCGACAAGGAACGCGTCGAACAGAGCGTCGGGCATCTCTCGGAACCAAGAGATGCCGAACCAGGACGCTCCAATTTTCAAGCCTTAGGCCCGTGGGCGCGTAAAACGCGGGGAAACGTCGCTCGTGCATTGGTCTCCGGAGGCAGAAGTTCCGGTTTCGTACAGGCCGCGACACCGGCGTGGGTTGTGTTCGACAAGAGCGGTGCGCTGACCGCGATCCAGCGCGCCCGGTGACCCAACGACGTGAAGCCGAATGATAACCAGAGCTGATCAGTTTCTCTCTTCGTTTGTGTTCCGTTGTCGCGCCTCGGTGCCGTGAGGGTGCCGTGGCGATCTTTGATCATGTGAGATCGAGTGACGTGACGTGAACATGGCGACGCGTGTACTCGTGCATGATCATTAGGGAAGTGTTGTTTTCGTTGACGTTTTGCGAGACCGCGAAACAGGCCATTGAGGTCCGTGCCGGATCGCCCCTTTTCTTATGGGGTGGTGGCGATTGGGGCGTGATGTCAGCAAGTTGCAGCATTCGCAGCGCCTACCGGCTTTCGCTCGTTGACCTAAGGTTCAGGGAAGACGAGTGGGTCTACGCACATTCCCAAGGTCGGCGACACGTCCGGTACATCGCCGTAGAACTCGTTGATGCGGCGGCAATCGTAGGCAGGCCCTGGCCCCTCGGCGCACGTCGGTGAGCCGCCGTCAGGATCGCAGAAGAACGCGCAAACGCGATCGCTTGTTTCCGGGTTCGCTAGCAAGTTACAACCGAATCCCACAGCGCAGGTATTGATCGCGTCGCAGGGCTCATCTTGCGTTCCGGCAGCGAAGACGAAGCTGCAAAATTGTTCCCCGGTGCTCAGGTTGACATAGCAAGCATCGTCGCCGTCACAGTCCTGTTCGAGGGGGTCGCATTCCGCGGAAGCACCGCCGCTCCCGCCACCGCCTCCACTGGCGCCAGCACCGCCGGTCCCCCCATCGCCTCCGACGCCGCCCGTCGCTGCACCTCCACCACCACCCCCGGCGTCAGTGCTGCACCCGTAGAGGGCCAATGGCAGCCCCACCAAAACAAATAAGACCATCCGCTTCATACCCACCTCCTGTGGGGCCCTTGTACCACTGGCACTGGCCACGCGGCCACCTCAGACGCTAGAAGCCGAAGGGCTCGCTCTCCCAACCCCCCAACAAGCCAAGTCGATTTCAGCAGGGCCGCATCGATCTCGCCGGGCGTTGGTGCTTCACCTGGAAACGAACGTGCCGGCACCGCAAGCCCGCTGGCCGATAGTTGAAACAAAGGGGGTCTCTGGTGCAACCCCCACGCGACATAACGATTAGTTCTGCGCAACTGGGCTCTCAGAATGGTCCCAAGAGGCTAAGAGGAAAGATGCAGGAGATGTTTGCGTACAAGAGCGAATCGCTGACGGAGAATGCGTCGCTCGTGCTGGTCGAGAAGAAGTAGGGGCGGCCGCCCCACCCTGACTTTCATCCGAGCCGGCACTCGATGGCAAGCTCACTCAGCTCCTGATGTCAAACCCGAATAGAAACGTCGGGCGGCTCTCCAATATTGAAATGTCGGGTTAGGGCGTGGGTGCAAGAGGGCTTGTTCTTCCTATGCCCTCCCGAGATCCACGCTGACACCTTTATTCTCGAGGTCGAACCGGAGGGCCAGTTCGTGACCTACGGAGTCGGCGTCCCGCTCTTAGCGATGCGAGACCCTCGCAAGGCCGAGGGAAGAGTCCCCGTCTGACTGAGATAGAACGTTTTCGCTCCGACGTGTCCTTCAACGAATCCCTTCCCACCACGCCTGGGATGGTTGACTGCCAGGGACTTCGATCCACTCGCCGATGCGCGGCGTGACGACGTCGATCTCGAGCCGCGCTGCTTCCGCCACCGTGCGTCGGATCGGTTCGTCCCAGTCGTGATTGGCGAGATTGAACGTCGCCCAATGGACGGGCAGAAGGGTCTCCCCGCCGACGTCGAGATGCGCTCGCATCGCCGGCTCGGGTTCCATGTGAACGTCGATCCACGCTTGCCCCGGCCCGTACGCCCCGACTTTGATCAGAGTCAGATCGAACGGGCCAAGCTTCTCGCCGATCTCCTTGAAGTGGCTCGAGTAACCTGTGTCCCCGCTGTAGTAGAAACGGTGAGACGGTCCGACGATGGCCCACGAAGACCAAAGCTTGGCTTTGTAGTCACCCAATCCACGCCCAGAATAGTGTCGCCAGGTGTGCGCCGACCCCCAGCGGCACGAAAAACTCGGTGCCCCCCTCGGCGAGCGCCGTGACAGTGCGGTGATCCAGGTGGTCATAGTGGTCGTGGGAGATCACGACGGCGTCGATCTTGGGTAGCTCGTCGAGCGCGATGGGAGGTGGGTGGAAGCGCTTGGGTCCGATGTCGAAGGGCGAAGCGTACTCGGAGAAAACCGGATCGGTCAGGACGCGGACTCCGTCGATTTCGACGTAGACGCTCGAGTGACCGATCCAAAACGCTCGCAGCGAATCCTCGGCGCGCAATCGGGTCTGCTCGGTCGTCACCGGAACGACCGGAATCGGATTCGGGGGGACTCGCACTTCGTCGTAGAAGAACTGGCTCTTCAAATAGGTCAGGAGATCCGCGAACCCGCTCGAGGCCTGCGGCTCCACGTTGGTAAACGCCCCGTCACGAAATCTCGGGTGACTCTCGATGCGAGCAAGCCGTCCGCCCGTAGCAGCGGCCCCAAAAGGCGCGCTCGAAAGCACGAGATAGCCGCATAGGACGACCAACGAGCCCAACACCGCCAACCCGATCAAGATCTTGCGCCACGGCATCGTGTCTCCATTCCGGCAATACACGAGTCGGGTCGTCGCGTCGACGCCACGTTCCCGATGAACCGGATCCCAGACGCGCACCGGCTCGTCGACACTGGACACAAGACGGGGAACGTTGTGATCGACGTCGCCACGAAAGCGATCCGCCATTTCTGCCTCTCGCTTGAAGCTTGTTGCGGTCT
>JAFDFW010000116.1 GCA_019309605.1 Deltaproteobacteria bacterium
TCGGCCGGACGGTCTTGTAGTCACGACCATCGACGCGGCGCTTCTCGTCGAGCACTTGCCCGCGCATCGTGTTGTAGCGAAGGTCCTCGTAGGCACCCTTGATATCGCCTTCGACATCCGGGAACTCCGCCGACAGCTCGGCCACGACTTCCTTTTTGATTTCGCTAAAGCGGCCGTAGCGCGGGTGCTTCTCCGCGATGTTGCAGGCCTCGATGACCTTCGCGAGCGCGACGTCTTTGACGCGCGCATCGATCTTCTCGTCTCGCGCGTGCGGTGTGTAGGCCCACTTTTCCTTGCCGACCGCCTCGCGGATCTTCTCGATGAGCTCGAGGACACCTTGCACCGATTGGTGACCGAATTGGATGGCGGCGATCAGGTCCGTTTCGGACAGTTCCTTGGCTTCGCCTTCGACCATGACGATCGCGTCCTTGGACGCGGCCACGATCAGCTCGCAGTCGCTGTCCTTTTGTTCCTGGTACGTCGGGTTCGCGATCAGCTTGCCGTCGACGCGCGCGACACGGACACCAGCGATGGGTCCTGCCCAGGGAATCGGGCTGATGTGAATGGCCGCCGAGGCGCCCACCATTGCGAGCACGTCGGACTGATTGCTCCCGTCTCAACGACCGTGACGAGGACCATGGTCTCGCCACTGCTCACCAATACCGAGCCGGATGCCTGCTTGGCAATACGGCCCGTCTCGATGGTGATCTCTTTGTCACCAACCTTAACGGATTCTCTGATTATCATCGCTCTCTTCGCCTTCCGCGTGGCACCGCCACGCATGCGGTTCGCGTCGACGTCGAGAGCGGTCTCGGTCCCCGATTCCAGGATTTGAGCCCCAACTCAAATCATCGAAGCGAAGAGCGAACTCCGGACCCGACCCAAAGGAACCGACGTTCTAAGGGGACAACGTCCCGGAGCCCAGCTTACTTCCGAATGCCAAGCTCTGAAATGATCTTCCGGTATCGCTCCACGTCCTGGGAACGGACGTAGTCGAGAAGCCGGCGACGCTGGCTAACCATCTTCAACAGCCCTCGGCGGGAGTGATGGTCCTTTTTATGCGTTTTGAAATGATCGGTCAGGTAGGTAATCCGCTCGCTCAAAATAGCGATCTGGACTTCGGGGGAACCCGTGTCCGTGTCGTGGTTGCGGAATTGACCGATCAGATCGGTCTTTCTATCAGCGGTCAGTGCCATGCGTTACTCGCGCTAAATCTCTTGAAAAATGGGTATTTCTTTGCCTGAAGGGGGCGGAATATGGGCCGGGCCTCCGTGGGCGTCAAGCGGCCAATTTCGTCTCACAGGCACTGGCGCTGGCGCTGGCACTGGCGCTGGCGCTGGCGCTGGCACTGGCACTGGCACTGGCCCCCTTAACCTCTTGAACAAACCCTCAGTATTCTGATACCCACATCCACGGACGCCATCGCACACGGTGGTGGAGGAGGTTGGGCGATGGAGAAGCGACAAATTCTATGGGCGATCGTGTTCGGCTCGATGCTGGCGATTACAGGCTGCGGGGATGACGAAAGCAGCGGCGGCGCGGCTGGATCGGGTGGCTCGGCGGGTTCGAGCGGCGGTGCCGGCTCAGGCGGCTCGGCAGGTTCGGG
Organism: Deltaproteobacteria bacterium; assembly: GCA_019309605.1. Taxonomy (GTDB): domain Bacteria; phylum Myxococcota_A; class Polyangia; order Polyangiales; family Houyiibacteriaceae; genus SG8-38. The sequence continues at coordinate 1,607 of JAFDFW010000116.1, forward strand.
CGGGTCTAGCGGAAGCGAATTTTGTTCCAGCGTTTGCACCAGCCCCTGTGTGGTCGATCTTGGCATGGCGGGCGAAGTACAGGACTGCCTCGACGCCTGCGATAGCGGCGGCATCTTCGCCGGCTGCGAGTCCGAAACGGTGGCGTTCATCGATTGCCTCGAAGCCAACGATTGCGGCGAATCCGGGTCGCTCGCCTGCGGCCAGCAGGCAATCGATTGGGGACTGTGTTTCGGGGCGATATAGTAGCTAGTTCTCCGGTGACGTAGTTGTCACTCCGACGGGGCCCGCGCCTCGAGCCGCGCGACGAGTACCTTGTCCGCAAAGAGCATGAGCTTGGAACCGTGAATCTCGTACCGCGTGGTCGAGCCAAGCACGGTGAAGAGCTCTTGCTCTTGATCCATTCCATCGGGGCACGCCATCCGGGTCGCGCCCATCGCACCGAAGGTCAGGGAGCGGCCCGAGGTCTCATACGAGCCAAAGAAGCGGTTGCAGCCGCCGAAGCCGTAGGCGCTCGCTTTTTTGGAGTTGAGCTCGAGGTAGGGCGCCTTGTCTTTCACGGTGACCGTGATCGTCTTGCCGTTGAGCTCGAGCAACGCCCAGGTGGTGTCTTCCAGCGTGATTGGTCCCATGCCTCCACACGTCTCCCTCGGCCAAGTGCGCACGAAGCGCCCGACGATCAGAGTGGTTACCTTGCCTCGACCGTCGACCTTGGGGCGCAAGTCCAAGCCGCCCTCGACCGTGACGAGCAGCGGCGCGCCTGGCGCAATCTTCGCCTTGAGATACTCCCGCTCGAGGGTTGCATTGTCCGCTTCGTGGGCGACAGGCCACTGTTCCCGGGTTGCGCAGTCCATGAAGATCCCGGCGTCGGCCATGTAGGTGTACATGCCTTGCAGGCTCATCGTGCCGGACGGCGGTGGCGGCTCCCGCTTCTCATCAGCGGCGTTGTCGCTGTCCTTACCCTTCTTGCAGCCTGACAGAGTAAGCGCGGCAGCGAAGACGCTGAGCACCAACAGTTGAGTGATCCGTTTCCCCCACATGCGACGGGATTTACCACCAAGAGGCGCGAACGCTAAACGTTTTGTGCGTTCAGCCCGAAAATGGGATGCGTTCGCGGAGTTTCTTCGCTCGTTCCCGGGCGAGGGGGATCTTCGGCTCCTCGGGATGGTCGAGGAGGAGCTGGTAGGTGCCGGCCCCGGTCGGCTCGATGGCTCGGATCCGATCGTAGCGAACGATGAAGCCGCGATGTGAGCGGAAGAACGCTTCCGGGTCGAGCTCGTCCTCCAAGGTTGCGAGCGTCTTGTCGATCGCAAGTCTGTCTTCTTCGGTGACGGCCCACACCAGCTCGTCTTTGACCTCGAAGTAGATCACGTCGCCGAGTTCGAGCACTACGTAGGCATCCTTGCGACGCACGGCGATGCGATCGATCCGCTCGCCGCTGCTCGCAGTTTCCGCTGATGCGCTCCGAACGCGGTCGACCGCCTGACGCAATCGGTCGAGCCGGACCGGTTTGAGCAGATAGTCCGCCACGCGTGCTTCGAATGCGCGGAGCGCGCCTTCGTCGTGTGCCGACACGATGACCACCTTGAGGTCCGGGTGGTTGGCCATGAGCGTCTCTGCGAGCGCGACGCCATCGGGTCCGGGCATCCGCAGATCGAGAAAGGCGACGTCGGGCTGCTCTTCGTCGCAAAGCCCTTGGGCCTCGGGTGCGTTGCGGGCCTCGCCGACGACCTCGACGTCCTCGCATTGCCCGAGCATGAAACGAAGCTCGTCCCGAGCCAGCGGCTCGTCGTCGACGACGATTGCGCGAATGCTCATGCTTGCCCTCCTGGGGTGTCAGCCTGCTTCGGCAGCTCCACGGTCACTAGAGTACCGCGTTCTAGCGGGTAGAGCCGGAGGCTGGCTTGCCCATCGTATTGTTGATCGAGGCGCTCGCGTAAGGTTTGTAGCGCCAAACCCGAGCCTTTCGTGGGCGATCCGCGATGCGGTCCGTCAGCTTCGTCCTCAACTTCGATTCGGAGCCGTTCGCCGAGATCGGATGCTCGAATCGTGATCTTACCGAGCCCTTGTTTGGGCGTGATGCCGTGTTTGACGGCATTTTCCACGATCGGCTGGAGCAGGAGCGCGGGTACCCGAGCGTCCCGCACGCTGTCGTCGATCGAGGTCTGAACTGCGAGTCGTTCGTCCCCGAGACGCGCCCTTTCGATCGCGAGATACGCACAGGCGTGTTCGACCTCGTTCATCACGGATGCGTCGTGCGGGTGATGTAGAAGGTATCGATAAAGATCGGCGAGGTCTGATACGAGTGCGCGCGCTTGCTGTGGATCGCGCCGGATTGTGGCGCGCAATGTGTTGAGCGCGTTGAACAAGAAGTGTGGCTCGAGGCGGCTGCGCAAGGCGGTGAGTGAAAGGGCGGTGGCGGCTGCTTGGGCTTCGACCAGCGCAACGGCTTGCTCCTGGCGCGATATCACGACTAACGCCACGTTAATGAAAAGCGCGACGCCCACCGCAACCCCACCAAGCTGGGCGGCAAGCGAAGGCAGCGCCTCGATCGGGCTCGATCCTGAGAAGGCCATGCCGGCACCGGTGACGGTCAGGCCGGCCAGCTGCACTAGGGCGGCTGCGCCGAGCACACGCCAGCCGATGAACATCTGTTCCCTCCGCACCGACATGCGGCCTGCGAGCCATCCGTCGAGGACCGACGCGACGAGGGCCCAGGGGAACTCCTCCGGGATGACCCGCGTCACGTAGAAGCCGCCTCCGAGCAGCCCGGTCAAGGCGCCCGCCCGAGGTCCGCCCAAAATGCCCGCGATCATGATGCCTATGGCGCGAAGATTGAGAAAGTGCCCGAGCCACTCAAACCCCATCGTCGAGCCCCACAGTGAGAACATGAGCCCGAAGATGACCACGACCGCGATGTCTCTCGGTTGGCCGACGCCCAGCAGCCGGTTGCGCAGTGGCGGCACGAGCACCCCGAGAAGGCCCGCGGTCGCGATGAGGCTGAGCTTCTCGAAGAGCTCCGGTATCAGCAGCCGGATGTCCACGGCCGGGAGCCTAGCAGCGTTTGCGGCAAGGGGCGTGGTCACGCATTGCGGGCTGCGCTATCGTCGCGACGATGCTTCGCCGATTCCTGTGGCTGTCGATCTGTCTCGCCTTGTTGGGCTGCGGCCGCGACGTGCACCCGAAGCAGCTCGATGAGCCGTGCACACGCGCCGCCCAGTGCGCCACGGGTTTGGTCTGCCTCTCCGGCGTGTGCTTGCCCTCGCCCGATGCGGGCCAAGAACAACCAGACCAACAAGAACAGCCAGACCAACTAGACCAACCGGATGGAGGAGTCGACGGTGGGGTCGACGCCGGCCCGTGAGAGCTAGGGCGCCTCTGGGTCGTTCAAGAGGTTGCCCCTTTGGTTGATGTATTCGAAGCCCTGCTTGATCACGAACACCGCACCGTTGTCCGCACGGATGGTCACGTCCACCGCCCCGGGGGTCGACCGCCGCGGCGTAACGGCCAGCAGGGCCTTCTCGCTCTGAATCGACACCTGTGCGGACCGAAGCTTGCCAAAGTAGACGGCGTAGCCGATATCGAGCCGCAGGCTCCGGCCGACGACCTTCACGGTCTTGCCTCCCTGCAGACCTCCGAAGTTCGGGTCCAGCTCGTGAAAGGCCATTTCGGCGTGCGGCTTCTCGCAGCCTGCCAGTACGAGTACTGCGCCGATGATCACGCCTTGGATGCCCCCGAACTTTTTCATCCCACGATTGCCAAGTTATCACGTCGGCGCGTGGAAGGCATGCTTGACATGGTAGTGCGCTCATTCGCACACTCCGGCTGATAAAAGGTTGCAGTGACCAAGCAAAACCTCCTCGTCGTCGATGCCGATCCCCGTAGTCTCCGTGTGCTCGAGGTGAGCCTCCGGAACGCGGGCTACAATGTGGCCGGGTGTCCCAGCGTGGGGAAGGCGCTGGAGATTCTGCACGCCAACAAACCGGACCTGATTCTCTCTGACACCACCTTCAGCGACCTGAACGGTTTCGAGTTCGTCGAGCAGCTGCGGCAGAATTCCGAATGGTTACACATTCCTTTCATGTTTCTGTCGAGCGACGGGTCGATTGAAAGCAAGATCCGTGGGCTCGAGCTCGGCGTCGAGGATTATCTCACCAAACCGATCTACATTCGGGAGGTGGTCGCGCGGGTTGGCATCGAGCTCGCGCGGCAGGCGCGCGCGGGCCTTGCGCATAAGAGCACCGACGCGAGGACGCGGTTCAGTGGTTCGCTTTCCGAGATGAGCGTGGTCGATCTGTTACAGACGATCGACGTGAGCCGGAAGTCCGGTGTGCTCACCCTCGTTTCTACCGATGGGCAGGCGGGGATGATCTCCTTTGATTCGGGTGCGGTGATCAACGCCACCGTCGAGGAATTGGTCGGCGAGGATGCGGTCTACCGGCATTTGCTTTGGCGTGACGGCACCTTCGACCTCGAGTTCCGACGCGTAAGCTTGAGTGAGCGCACCGTCCACCGAACGACGCAAGCGCTCTTGATGGAAGGGATGCGCAGGCTCGACGAGTGGAGCCGTTTGTCGGAGCTCCTTCCATCATTCGATACGGTGCTCGAAGTCGACGCTCAGATGCTTCGAGAGCGGCTTCGGGACATGCCGGACGACCAGAATGACATGGTACGGCTGATCGACGGGCAGCGAACCGTCGATGAGGTCCTTCGCGAGCATGGCGGAGACCACGTCGACGCCCTTCGAAAGGTTGTGGACCTCTACTTCGAGGGGATGGTTCGCGAGGTCGGCCGAATCCAGGACAGCATTCCGATCCTGACCGAGGTCTCCGTTCGGTCCTCAGCGCCGCCTCCCAAGGAGGGGATCAACACGATTCCAGGGCCGGCCGGGTTGTCGGTTGAAGGGCTTTCGGTGCCGGGCGCGCCGCGGCTGCCCGCCCTGGAGCGATCGTCGACGTCGGTGACCGCGCCAGAAATGGCCGCGGTGTCAGGGACGGGGTCAGTGCCAGTGTCAGCGTCGGTGCCAGCGCCAGCGTCGGTGCCAGCGCCAGCGTCGGTGCCAGCGTCAGCGTGGGTGCCCGCGTCCGTGCCTCCCTCGGATATGCAGTCGACGCCGGTTTCTCTTCCCTCTCCCGCAATGGGGGACGAAGTGGCTCTGGAGCATGAAGTCACCAAGCCTTCCGGATCGCCGACCGTTCTCGCGTCGCCGACCGACTCGCCACCTGAGGCCGACTCGGGGTGGCAGCCTGCGCCGCCACCGGCTCGTCCGCGCCGAGATACGCCCGCGGGTTTTCAGGCAGTGCGACCCGAAAGCTCGATGTATGCGGGTGGTACGATCTTGAACTGGGCGGGGCGCATTCCGACCCCGAAGTCGAGGAAGCGATCGTTGCGATCGATTCCGACCCGCCGCCGGGGCCGTTCGTCCGCTCGACGCCTCCGAGCGACCGCCCGATCGACGAGGCGGTGGCGCGAGGCAACGAGCCGCACCGCGATGCCGTCGTCGACTACCACGAGCCACCCGACGTCGACCCACCCCCGCTGACGTACGAACAGGTGTTCGAGAAGGAGGCGCCAGAAGCCAGTATCCGCGCGCCCCGTGCTGTGCAGACGAGGTCCATCGCCGCCGAGGGTCCCGCAAAGCCAACGATGCTGCCATGGGCGCTTCTGGTGTTGGCGATCGGCTGTGGCGTGGCCGCGGTTGCGTACTTGATGTCGTCGGGGGGCACGGACACCGGCACAGTCGCCAACACCATTGCCGACACCGACACTGGCGCTGACACGGCCACCGACACCGTCGCTGGCGCTGGCGCTGACACTGGCACTGGCACTGACACTGGCGCTGGCGCTGGCGCTGGCGCTGGCGCTGGCGCTGGCCCCGACACCGATCCGGCTCCGGACACCGACCCGGCCCCCGCCCCGGATACTGAGCCCGCCCCTGCTCCGAATCCCAACGCCATCTACCCCGAGACCGGCGCCGTCGATACCTATGAGGCGCAACTCGCTCTTGCTCGTCGATTGAAGCGGGGTTCGCGCGCTACGGCGGCCTACCGGCGGGCGATCGAGCTCAATCCGGAGGGGAGCCCCGCCTTGGCTGAGCTCGCGCGCTTGATGTTGGCGCGAAACCACACGCGTGAGGCGGCTGAGCTCGCAGAGCGCGCTACGGCGGTCGATCCGGCGAGCGCGTTGGCCTGGGTCACGCTGGGCGCGGCACGGCAGATGCGAGGTGATCGGCAAGGTGCGCGCCACGCGTACCAAAACTGTGTGAAGCTCGGCAAGGGCCGATACGTATCGGAATGCCGCGCCATGCTGCGCTGACGGAACGATTCCCGCACAAGTTTCGAGGAAAACCGCCCGTCCTGCTAAGCTGGCCGGATGATGCGGGGGGCCGCCTGAATCGATCAGAGCCAGTGGGGATTGCCGTCGTCGGAGCCGGTGGTTGGGGCAAGAATCACGTTCGCAACTACGCGGCCATCCCTGAGGCGGATCTCCGCTACGTGTGCGATCGCGACGACGCGATTCGAAACACGATGGCCGTGCTCTATCCGAGCGTTTCAGTGGTCACGGACCTACAGGTCGTCCTCGACGATCCATCCGTTTCGGCGATCGTGGTGGCTACTCACGCCCCCTCCCACTTCGCGCTGGCGGAAGCCGCTTTGCGCGCCGGTCGGGACGTCTTCGTGGAAAAGCCGCTGTGCCTCTCCGGGGCCCAGGCGGCCACTCTTTGCACGCTTGCCGAGCAGGGTGGCCGGATCCTCATGGTCGGTCACTTGCTCCTCTATCACCCGGCCGTTGAGCGCCTCAAAGGTCTGATCGACGACGGCGAGCTCGGCGACGTCCTCTATGTCTACGCGCAACGCCTCAACCTCGGCGTGGTTCGCCGCGAGGAGAACGCGTGGTGGTCGCTCGCACCGCACGACATTTCGGTCGCCAATTATCTCTTGGGAGCATCTCCTCAAGCCGTGAGTGCGACGGGCTCGTCGTACCTTCAGACGGAGCGCGGAATCGAAGACGTGGTGTTTGCGACGCTCCACTATCCCGGCGGTCGCATGGCGCACGTCCACGTGAGCTGGCTCGATCCACACAAGAAGCGAAAATTGACCGTGGTCGGTGACCGAAAGATGGCAGTCTTCGACGACACGTCGCCCGATCAGAAGCTCGCCGTGTTCGACAAAGGCGTCGAACCGCCAGCGACCCTCAGCTACGAAGAAGGGGTTCGCATTCGCACTGGCGACATTCTCATCCCGGCGCTCAAGATGGCCGAGCCATTGCGCCGGGAGTGCCTGGCGTTTCTCGACGCCGTTCGGACCCGGAAAGCGCCGGTTGCCGACGGGCGATCCGGTCTTCACGTCGTTCAGACGCTCGAAGGCGGTTCGGTATCGTTGGCGCAGGGAGGCGCGCGCATCGAGCTCGCCGGGGGGCGGTGATGAGCGCGCCTGTCATTCACGAGACGGCAGTCGTCGATGATGGCGCGCAGGTCGGTGCCGGGACACGCATCTGGCATTTTACTCACGTGTCCAGCGGATCGAAGATAGGTGCCGACTGCGTTCTCGGACAGAACGTCTTCGTTGGACCGGGCGTGGAAATCGGCGATGGCGTGAAGATCCAAAACAACGTGTCGGTGTATGCCGGGGTCACCATCGCGGACGACGTGTTTCTTGGACCGAGTTGCGTGTTCACCAATGTGTTGACGCCACGTGCGCACGTCGAGCGCAAAAAGGAGTTTGCACCTACGCCGGTGGGACGGGGCGTCACCGTCGGCGCCAACGCGACCATCGTGTGCGGACACTCGCTCGGGGAGTACGCGCTGATCGGGGCGGGCAGCGTGGTCAC
>JAFDFW010000724.1 GCA_019309605.1 Deltaproteobacteria bacterium
GCTCGGCGATCCCGAAGAGCTTCACGCGCTCGGTGCGCGCGCGGCCGAATATGGTCGCAACATGATCTGGCCGTCCGTCGCGCGTCAGTACGTCTCGAGCTTCGAGCGCGCGCATCAGGAAAGCAAGACTTTGCGCCGCTCATTCTTCGCGACGACGACACTCGCGAGGCACCCGATCCACCTGCCCAAGCTCAATCTCCAGCACCTCCGCGCGCTGACGGATGACACAGGCATACTCCAGCATGCTGTCTTCTCCGTTCCACGTTACGAAGACGGGTATTGCATCGACGACAACGCCCGCGCCCTGCTCTTGACGAGCCTACTCGAGGACGCGGGCACGGACGACTGGCCGACGACTCGCTCTCTCTCGTCGCGCTACCTCGCGTTCGTGAGTCACGCCCTGAACAAGGACTCGCACCGGTTCAGGAACTTCATGACGTATTCCCGGGAATGGACCGAAGAGCGCGGCAGCGAGGACAGCCACGGTCGCGCCCTCTGGTCGCTCGGTGCCGTGGTGAATCGCTCGCGCGAACCTGGACACAAGAGCCTCGGCGGCGAGCTGTTTCATGCTGCGCTGCCGGCCGTCTTGGAGTTCGAGAGCCCCAGGGCTTGGGCCTTCACGCTCCTCGGTATCCACGAATATCTACGCGCGTTTCAGGGAGAAAGCAGCGTCGAGGTCTTGCAGAAGCGGCTCTCCGAGCGGCTCTTGTCGAGATTCGAAACGGAAGGCGGCGGGGACTGGCCGTGGTGCGAGGACATCGTCGCCTACGACAACGCTCGCCTGCCGCAGGCCCTGATTGTCTCGGGCAACCAATTGGGCCATCGAGAAATGGTCGCGGCGGGGCTCCGGTCCCTGCAATGGCTCAATGCGCTCCAAAGCTCGGAGGAAGGCTATTTCGCCCCGATCGGCTCGAACGGATTCTACCCGCGACAGGCCGCGAGAGCACACTTCGACCAGCAACCCATCGAGGCCTGCGCCACGGTGTCCGCCTGCCTCGACGCGTGGCGCGTGACAGGCGACGAGGCCTGGGCCCACGAAATGTGGCGCGCGTTCAGTTGGTTCCTGGGTGAAAACCAGGCGCACACGTCGCTCTACGACCCCACTACGGGGGGCTGCCGGGACGGGCTCCACCCGGATCGACCGAACGAGAACCAGGGGGCCGAGTCGACGCTCTCGTTCTTGCTCGCGCTCACCGAGATGGGCGCGCTCGACTCGGAGAAGCGACTGCGCAACCAGAGCGCACCCGTCCTTCCGACGGGCGAAGGTCCCCGGGCTTCGGCATGACGTCGCCTTCACTCGGCACCCCGGCCGCGCTCCGCGTGGCGGTGCTCGCCCCGATCTCTTGGCGCGTGCCTCCTCGCCACTATGGGCCATGGGAGCAATTCGTCTCTCTCTTGACCGAGGGCCTGGTCGAGCGCGGGCTCGACGTCACCCTCTTCGCCACCGCTGACTCGATCACCAAAGCTCACCTGGTCGGGAGCGCCCCACGCGGATACTCGGAAGACGCCACCATCGACGCGAAGGTGTGGGAGTGCCTGCACATCTCCGCCGTATTCGAGCGCGCCTCCGAGTTCGACCTCATCCACAACAGCTTCGACTTCTTGCCGCTCAGCTTCTCTCGGTTGGTCGACACGCCGGTGGTCACTACAATCCACGGTTTTTCCTCTGAGCGGATCCTCCCCGTCTATCAAAAATACGACGGGCGCAGCCACTACGTGGCGATCAGCGACTCCGATCGGCACCCTTCGCTTCGATACGCGGCCACCATTCATCACGGCATCGACATGAGCGCGTTCGCGATCGGCACCGGTCCGCGCGACTACCTCCTGTTCTTCGGGCGCATTCATCCGGACAAGGGCGCGGAGGAGGCGATCCTCGTCGCGCGGTCCGCGGGTCTGTCGCTGGTGATCGCCGGTATCGTTCAGGATCGAGCCTACTTCGAGCGCGCGGTCGAGCCGCACATTGACGGCAACAGGGTGCGGTTTATCGGCGCGGTCGGACCCGATCAGAAGAGCGAGCTACTTGGTGGCGCGCGTGCGCTGCTCCATCTCGTGAGCTTCGACGAGCCGTTCGGCTTCAGTGTGGTCGAGGCGATGGCCTGCGGAACCCCGGTGATCGCCAGCCGGCGCGGATCCATGCCGGAGCTCATCACGGAGGGCGTGAACGGCTGCCTCATCGACTCGACCGCCGAGGCCGTGGAAGCCGTGGCTGCGATC
>JAFDFW010000725.1 GCA_019309605.1 Deltaproteobacteria bacterium
CCACTCTCCTCCCGCTCGAACATTTCCGTGATCTTCGCGGCGAACGGAGCATCGGTGGCAGCATCCTCCCAAGGGTGGAACCCGAGCCAATAGGCGAGTCGATAGTTCATGGACTGAAGCCATCATACGCCTTGCCTCGCAGGCGAGAAACCCCGCCGAGGCGGTGCCTGACTGCCATTGACCGCTCCAGCTGTCGGCACTACCGTCGCCGGATTCGACCGAACCAGAGGAGATGAGCATGGATCGCGTGATTGGACTGTTGGGACTATTGACCATCGCATCGATCGCCGCTGCCCCGGCAGCCGCAGACGACGGGAGCAAAGAACAGAAGCCCAACATCCTCGTCATCTGGGGTGACGACATCGGGCAATCCAACATCAGCGCGTACACGATGGGGCTGCTCGGGTACCGGACGCCGAACATCGACCGGGTCGCGGCCGAGGGCATGATCTTCACCGACTACTACGGCGAGCAAAGCTGCACGGCGGGCCGCTCTTCGTTCATCACGGGTCAAAGCGTATTCAGAACCGGGCTGAGCAAGGTGGGAATGCCGGGCGCCGATCAGGGTTTGAGCTCCAAGGACCCGACCATCGCCCAACTCCTAAAGCCGCACGGCTACGTGACCGGTCAGTTCGGGAAGAACCACCTCGGTGACAAGGACGAGATGCTCCCGACCAACCACGGTTTCGACGAGTTTCTCGGCAACCTCTACCACCTAAACGCCGAAGAAGAGCCGGAGAATGCGGACTACCCGAAGAACCCGGAGTTCAGGAAGCGCTTCGGGCCGCGAGGCGTGATTCACAGCTACGGGGACGGCCGCATCGAGGACACCGGCCCGCTCACGAAGAAGCGGATGGAGACGATTGACGACGAGACGGTCGCAGCGGCCATCCGGTTCATCGAGCAAGCCAACAAAGACGGGAAGCCGTTCTTCGTCTGGTGGAACGGCACGAGGATGCACTTCCGCACCCACGTCAAGGCCGAGCACCGCGGCATCTCCGGTCAGGACGAGTACGCGGACGGCATGGTCGAGCACGACATGCATGTGGGACAGCTTCTCGATCTGCTCGACAAGCTCGGCATCGCGGACGAGACCTTCGTGTTCTACAGCACCGACAACGGCCCGCACTACAACACCTGGCCCGACGCGGCGGCGACACCGTTCCGCAGCGAGAAGAACACCAATTGGGAGGGCGGATGGCGCGTCCCGGCCATGGTGCGCTGGCCCGGCAAGATCAAGGCTGGCTCGATCTCCAACGAGATCATGCACCACATGGACTGGCTGCCGACCTTCGTTGCGATGGCGGGCGACCCCAACATCAAAGAGAACCTCCAGAAAAAGAAGAAGCGGCGCCAAAAGGGCTTCCGCGTGCACCTCGATGGCTACAACTTCCTCCCCTACCTCAGCGGCGCGGAAGCCAAGCCGCCGCGCAAGGAAATCTTCTACTTCTCGGACGACGGTGATTTAATGGCCGTCCGCTACAACGACTGGAAAGCCGTGTTCATGGAGCAGAAGACCGTGGGCACGCTACGGGTCTGGATGGATCCCTTCGTTCCGTTGCGCGTTCCGTTGATCTTCAACTTGCGTCGCGACCCTTACGAGCGCGCGGAGGTTACTTCAAACACCTACTACGACTGGATGATCGACCGCGCTTTCATGCTCTACGGCGCGCAAGCGATCGTCGGGAACTTCCTTCAGACATTCAAGGAGTTCCCGCCTAGGCAGAAGGCGGCGAGCTTCACCGTCGACCAGGCAATGCAGAAGCTGACGCCACAGGCACACTAGGAGTCACGCACGTCTAGACGTGCGTGGTGGCTAGAGGCCGAGCGCCTCGCGCCACTCGTCTTCTCGAAAGCCCACCAGCGCGAAAGCATCGCCGATGACGAGCGGTCGCTTGATCAGCTTGCCATCAGCGGCGAGGGCGCCGAAGGCCTGTGCGTCGCTCATCGTCTTGAGCTTCTCCTTGAAGCCGCCGTTTCGGTAGCTCTGCCCCGACGTATTGAAAAGCTTGTTCAGGGGCACCCCGGCTAACTTGCGCGCGCTCTGGAGGGCCGTCTTCGAAGGCGGATTCGTAACGATGTCCTTTGCCACGAAGTCGATGCCCGCTTCGTTGAGGAACTTCAGCGCCTTCCGGCAGGTACTGCACTTGGGGTACTGATAGACGATCATCGGCCGACTGCTGCTTTGTCGTACTCATCGATGAGCTCGTCGAGGA
>JAFDFW010000726.1 GCA_019309605.1 Deltaproteobacteria bacterium
GAAGAGGCGGGCGTCTCGCCAGGCGCGGGCGACCCACAAGTCTTCGACGTAACCCATGCCGCCATGGAACTGCAGGCATTGGTCCATGATCTCTGCGGTCACATCGCCCACGTAGGCCTTCGCCATTGACGTGATTCGGGTAGTTTCCATCGAGAGCATGCCCTCGTTCACGAACTTGTCTTCGTTGTACGCCGCGCACGCGTTGTACGTGAGCGCCTTGGCGGCCTCGTACTTGGTGTACAGGTCGACGAACTTCTGTTGCCAATATTCGCGCTTGATCAACGGTTTTCCGAAGGCAACGCGCTCGCGGCCGAACTGCACCGAACGGTCGAGGGCCAGCTTCGAACCCGCGAGCGCACTCACGCAGCCGACCAAACGCTCCGATTGGAAGTTCTGCATTAGATACACGAAGCCCATGCCCTCTTGCCCGAGGAGGTAGCGCTTCGGGACGCGAACATCTTCGAAGAACAGCTCGGCAGTATCGCTCGACCAGTTGCCCGCCTTTTCGAGCTTCTTGGAGACGCTGAAGCCTTTCACGTCCGTCGGGCATACGATGATTGAAATTCCGCCGTGGCCTGCGTCGGGGTCGGTCTTGACCATGAGTGTCACGAAGTCTGCGCGCGTGCCGTTAGTGATGAACGTCTTCGAACCGTTGATGACGTACTCGTCGCCGACCGCGCGCGCGGTCGTTCGAAGACCTGCGACGTCGGAACCCGCGCCGGACTCAGTGACACCGAGCGCTGCAACCTTGTCGCCACGAATCGCGGGCGCCAGGAACTCCTCTTTCACCTCGCGGGAGCCGAGGTCGTTGATCACCGGCGTGGCCATGTCCGCTTGCACCAACAATCCCATCGTCACCCCGGCCGCGCCGCATCGGGGCAGCTCCTCGGACTTGACCACGCTCATCCAGAAGTCACCGCCACCGCCGCCGACGTCTTCGGGGTAATGCGCACCGAGGATCCCAAGTTCGCCCGCGCGCTTGAATACCGAGTTGGGAAAGAGCTCTTCCTCCTCCCACTGGTCGACATGGGGAGCGAGCTCGTTCTCGACGAAGGTCCGAACTTGCTGGCGGAAGATCTGATGCTCTTCCTTAAACGGCTGGAATGTAGACGACATGGCTCACCGGCTCCGAGAATGAATGAACGTTCATTTAGTAGCCGGGGCCCAGGAAATTGGCAAGCCCCGAAGCGGGGCCTGTTTCTATTGGTCTGGAGGTTCGATCGGCTCGTTGGAACGCTCGAGGACGATTGCGTCCATCCGCTCGGGGTAGACCTCGGGCTTCAGCTCGGTCCGCAGCTCGGTCAGCAACTTCGTGAGCGCGCTTTCGCGTCCTTCACGCCACAGCTTCTGCCGGATTCGGCCTCTCGCGTGCTCGAGCGTCTGGACGCTCTCGGGGCGAATGCCGGTGAGCTCGACCACGCTCCACTTGCCATCACCGAGGTCGAGCGGCTTGCTCAGGTCGCCGGCATTCGCGAGCTTGAACGCGGCTTTCGCGAGGGTAGGGTTGATCGCCGCGCCGTCCGGCTTGCCGACGAGGGTTCCATCCTCTGTGAAGTAGAGGAGGTCCCCGCCGCGAAGCTTGGTTTCGGTGTCGAGGCTGCTGTGCTTGGCCAACTCAGCGAACGTCAGGCCCTTGTTGGACGCGAGCTGCGCCAGGGTGTCCCGAGCGCCTTCTTCGCTGGCGACGAGGATGTGCCGCGCACGGCGCATTTCCGCCCGACGGAATTCCGCGGGGTTCTCTTTGTAGTACGTCGCGATGTCTTCTTCGGGGATCCGGTCGGACGTGAAGGCCTCTTCGAGCTCTTTGCGAACGAACAGCTGCACCAGCGTTTGATCGACGAACTCCGCGACGGCCGGGTCCTTGGCGTATCCGAGCTTCTCGGCGCCTTGGTAGAACAGTTCGTTCTTAACCTCGTCGTCTGCAAAGTTCCGGAGCACTTCCGGTTCAGCGAATCGTTTCCGGGCATACGGGGAGCGCGCGTTGATCTTGTCCTCGAGGTCGCCGACCGTGATCGTCTCACTGCCGACCCTGGCGAAGACCTTTGCGCGAGGGACCTCATCCGCGCTCGTGGGAGCGTCCTCCGCGAGCACCTGCATCGCGAAGGCGCCAGTCAGAACGAGGGAAATCAACGAAATTCGCCGCATGGGCCGGCAGCGTTTCACGCGCTCCAGACACGGTCAAGGCCCGTGGTCGGCGAAGAATGAGATGAGCTCC
>JAFDFW010000727.1 GCA_019309605.1 Deltaproteobacteria bacterium
TGGCTGAGAAGCCCCGACCGCAATCCGAACGCGGCGATCGAGCGATTCCTCTGCGCGAGCGCGCATCGACCGACCCTCTCCCGCTTTTCGCACCTCTTACCGAGCTCAGTACGGCGTGGCGCCCGCGAGATCCACAAGAAGCGCAAAGCGCTCGAGCACTACTGGGCGGACGGCCCGCTTACGTTGATTCACGGCGACCCTCACCTCGGCAACCTCTACTTCGTCGACTCAGAGCCCGGCTTCTTCGACTGGCAGGTGTTGCAACGCCATCAGGGCATCCGAGACCTGGCGTACTTCGTGGTGCTGTCGCTCGAGACGGAAGTCCGAAGGGCCCACGAGCGAGACTTGGTCGGCCTTTACCGGGAAACCCTCCGGGATCGCGGCGTATCGAACGAAGACCTCGATCCCGACAAGGCATGGGAGCGTTACCGCAGCTTTTCGCTTTACGCCTATCTGGGCACATCGGTCACGACCGCGATGTCGGACCTGCAACCCAAGCACATCGCGGAACTCGGTCTGAAACGCGCGGCAACCGCGGTCGATGATCTCGACGCCCTAGCGCTCCTCGAAGCGCTCTAGCATTCTGGAGCAGAATCCGTACCGTTGGCGCTCAATGACAGGACCCCGCATCGTGGAGCTCGCCCGCACATGACCTCGGAACACTACGACTGGATCATCGTGGGCTCAGGGTTCGGAGGTAGCGTCTCTGCGCTTCGGCTGACCGAGAAGGGCTACCGGGTGCTGGTCATCGAGCAAGGCCGCCGCTTCGCTCCCGAAGACTTCCCTGAAAACAACCGCGACTTCAAGAACTGGTTGTGGAACCCCAAGCGCGGATTGAAGGGCATCATGCAGATGTCGTTCTTCAAGCACGTGACCGTGATGCACGGGGTGGGTGTCGGCGGAGGCTCACTCTCCTACGCGAACACGCTGCCGACGCCCGACGAGGATTTCTTCAGCGCGGACTCCTGGAGCGGGCTTGCGAGCTGGAGGCAAGAGCTCGAACCTCACTACGCGACAGCAAGGCGCATGCTCGGAGCAGCAAAAGTACCCGTCAGCGGAAACGCAGATGAGCTTCTGCACGAGATCGCGAAGGAGATCGGTCGAGAAGAGCATCATCAGCCCGCCGAGGCGTCGGTCTTCTTCGGCAACCCGGGCGAGAAAGTCTCGGACCCCTACTTCGCTGGCGAAGGTCCGGATCGCGTAGGTTGCACCCTCTGCGGCGCTTGCACGACAGGCTGCCGACTAGGCGCGAAAAACACCCTCGATCTGAACTATCTCTACCTCGCCGAGAAGCGAGGTGCGCACGTCCTGGCGGAGACCGAAGTTACCGCGGTTCGGCCCTTGGAGGGCGGCAGCTATGCGATCGAAACACGAGGTTCGCTGAACACGGCAGAGCTGGGTTCGTACAGTTGCGACCGAGCGGTTCTTGCTGGAGGTGTGATGGGAACGGTCCCGCTCCTGCTACGCATGAAAGAAGATCCCGCTGCCCTTCCCGAGCTGTCGGAGCATGTGGGGGCTTCAATTCGAACCAACAATGAATCCGTGATCGGCGTGATTACACCGGATCGCGCGCAGGACTTTTCATCCGGGGTAACGATCAATTCGATCCTCCAGACCGACGCGCACAGCCACCTCGAGCTCGTACGGTACGGCGAAGGTTCCGGTTTCATTCGATTCATGATGAGTCCACATGCGCCGGGGGCCCATCTGGTGACGCGCATGGCGAGAGCCCTCTACGCGTTCTTACGGCAGCCGATTCGCTGGCTACGTGCCCTGGCGGTTCGGGACCATGCGAAACAATCACTCATTCTTCTCTATATGCGTTCGCTCGAGGGAACGCTTCGCCTGCGGCTTGGACGCAGCCTCCTCACGGGGGGGAAGCGTGCCCCCGTGACCGAGCTCGACGACGGAACGACGGCGCCGAAGGCGTTCATGCCCGAAGCCACCGATCTCGCGAATCGATTCGCCGAGAAAGTGCGAGGGGTCACCGTGACCATGCTCACAGAGACCCTGCTCGGAACCCCATCGACGGCGCATATCCTCGGCGGCGCATGCATGGGCAGCGGACCCGAAGACGGCGTGATCAACGATCGACACGAGGTGTTCGGGTACCCGGGCCTCTACGTGATCGATGGCTCGGCGGTATCGGCGAACCCCGGGGTGAATCCTTCACTGACGATCACGGCGCTCGCCGAGCGCGCCATGAGCTATGTTAGAAACCGACCCCGGGACCGTGACGCGCTACTTGCCGACCGGCTCGAAGGCGAACTTCTGACCGCCACCCGCAGCTTCGGCCATCGCGCCCTTGATCGGTAGAACCATGATGGCGGTGCCATCTTTGTACTTGGAGGCCGCGGCCGCACCCTTCTTACCGCCGATTGCCGTAGCGGCAGCGCTTCCTTCGAAGCGGGCTTTCTTGAAGCGATCGAGCGCCTTCTTGTTCTTGAAGAGAATGACCTCGGCATAGGTCTGGCCGCCGACCTGTGCACCGACAGTCGTCTGGGTCATCTTCGTGTGTCCAATGAGCTTGCCCTTTTTGTAGACCTCACCGGCGCCGTGTGAAGCTCCGATAATGAAGCCGCCCTTTCCGACGTCGGGAAAAATCGCGTAGGCATAGGCCTTCTTGAGCGTCGACTCGAAGGTATCGTCCTTCGCCTGCCAGTCCTTTTTGATGGATTCCACCTTGCCGTGCAGCTCGTCCTTATCGATATCCTTTGCGGAAGCGACGTTGAGGCCGAGCAGGAGAGCGGGAACGATCAGAACGAGACGCGAGAGTTTGAACATGGGACCTCCGTGTTGGTTGTGGGAGCGAGCGCTGGGACGAACTGTTTAGCAGGTCTCCCGCTTGTTTGGCTACCCTGCGCCGTGACCTCGTTTTAGGTGCAGGGGCGATAGAAAGCTGATAGGCCTCCGCCATGGCTAACCCCACCGCAACCCTCGAAACCTCGCTCGGCAACGTCGAAATCGAGCTCTTCACCGACCTGATGCCGACCACAGCGGGCAACTTCATCGAGCTCGCCAAGAGCGGCTTCTACGATGGTCTTCACTTCCACAGAATCATCAACGGATTCATGATTCAGTTTGGGTGCCCGCATAGCCGCGACCCCAATAGCCCGCGCGCCGGCACCGGCGAGAGTCCGAATGGCACCATCCAGGACGAGCACCCCGACAACGCCAAGATCTCGAATGAGCCTGGCACGCTATCGATGGCCAACACCGGCCGTCCCAACAGCGGTGGCTGCCAGTTCTTCATCAATACGGTGCACAACGCCTACCTGGACTGGTTCAGCGCAGGGCCGTCCAAGCACCCTGTGTTCGGCAAAGTGACGAGCGGGATGGACGTCATCGAGAAGCTCGAGTCGACCCAGACGGGCGCCGGCGATCGACCGGTCACGCCGGTGCAGATGGTCAAGGTCACCGTTCACGACTGAACCTTCTAAGCGGGTGCGACGGTGACGGGAATGCCGTTCACCACCGCGTTCCCGGACGGCACATCGACTAGGGCTCCGGGAGCCAGAATATTGCTGCACACTCCCGCGTGCTGAGCGGCCACGGAGAGCCGTGCGCCTTCTTTGTCGTGGCCGAAGCCGTGTGGGAGGCAGACGACGCCCGGCGTCATCTCATCGGACACTTCGGCGGACACCTCGATCTCGCCCGCTACCGAGCGAACCCGC
>JAFDFW010000728.1 GCA_019309605.1 Deltaproteobacteria bacterium
AGGCGACGCGACTACTCCTCGCCGCGTCGGTGTGTCTTGCGGATCTTGACGGGTCCGTTGAGCGCACGCAGCACGCGGCGGTCGCGTTGGTAAGTGTCTGGAAGGAACTGCAGCGCGCCGTCCTTGCCCACGTCCACCGTCCAATAGTAGAGCGACACGCGCATGGGTGGGTCGAGATGGATCGTCTTGGTCTTCTTGCTCTTCACCTGCGCCTCGACCGCTTCTAGGCTCCAGGTCTTGGGGTCGTCGATTATCCAGGCCGCGAGCTCGAGCGGGTCCTGCACATGGATGCACCCCCAGCTCATCGCTCGGAGGCGGCGGTCGTAACCGAGCTGATTGGGCGTGTCGTGCAGAAGCACCTGGTGCCGGTTCGGGAAGACGAACTTCACGGTGCCCAGCGGGTTGCTTGGGCCTGGGTCCTGCCGGAGCGTGTAGGGCAGGGTGGCCGCTGTGTAGCGTTGCCAGTTGACCGACCTCGGGGCGACTTCCTTGCCGCTGCTGTCAAACACCTTGAGGCCGCGCTGCTTGATGTATCCCGGGTCCTTCTTTGCAGCGGGCAGCACGGAGTCCTCCAGCACGCCTGGCGGGACGGTCCAGGTCGGATTCAGCACGATGTAGTCGATCTCCTCGACGAGCAGTGGCGTCTGCGTGTAGGTCTTGCCGACCTGTGCTTCGTTTTGCCAGACGCGTTTGCCATCCTTGAGGAAAAAGATCTCGAATGCGGCGATGTTGACCACGACTTGCGTGGGCTCCACGACCTGAGCGATCCAGCGCGCTCGCTCTAAGTTGACGCGTATCTGGTCGATGCGTCGCTTGACCGGCACGTTCATCGCGACGATCGTTTTCGTGCCCAGGTCCTCGGGGGGCAGGCGGTGTCGCTTCTGAAAGTGGTGCACGGCCTTCTCTAAGTCGGCGTCGTAGAGCTTGTCTCCGTTGTCCAGTTGTGCCGGCAAGTCTTCGGTCACGACGAGGCGATGGCGAATCGCGGGCACTCGCGGGTCACTACGACCTACGGAGAGCAGCTTGCCTTTCGGGATTCGACCCTAACCTCCGGCGTCCTCGTATCGGCGATAGCGCGCGAGCGCCTGGCGGAACTGATCGTATTTGGGACGATCGGGCTTGAGATCTTCGATCTGTTGGTAGAGCGATTTGCTCGCCAGAAACTCGCGGACCCTCGCTGCCCCCTTTGCGCCGGTCCAGCTCTGGGTGATGTTGATGTTGCGGTCGATTCGTTCCGGGTCGACCTTTCCGTAGAACGCGTTGTACGCCAGGCGCGCCAGCGCGTCGGTCAACAGGAGATCGAGATCCACTTCTCTCCCTACGTCGAGATGCGTGGCGAGCTCCTCGCGCAGCGTCTTCAGTCGGTCGAGGTAGTAATCCTGCGGGTCGAGCCCGTCCCCGCGTATGTCCACGATCGCGCGGAGCAGCTCATCTACTTTCTTGGGATCGGTCCACACTGGCTCAAAGCGGCTCTGCGGGTAGAGCTCAGCGATCAGCCGAACTGCTGTGATACGCACGCCGTCGACCGTCAGCCGGCCGGATGCTTGCAGCGCCTCCATGCGATGCCGAAGCTGACGCTGGGTGGCGCTCTCGTCCGCATGCACGACTGATGAGATGAGGGCGCCAAGCGTCAGGCCGGCGCAAATGAGAGAGGTGATGCCTAACCTTCGGTACATGCCGTGAGGTTGGGCCGCTCCCGAAAGCGCGTCAATGCAGAGCTGGCTCTACTTCTCGGCGCGCGTTCTGCTGCTCGGGGCGGAGATTTGTGCCTTGCGGATCGACGACCGCTCCGCCTCTACTCAGTAGCGCCCTCGAGCTTTCCCGTGACCATTAGACGAGTCTGAGCTTAGCTCTGTGCCATGGCCTCGATGAATGACTCGACGGCCTGTCGAAAAGACGCGGCGTCGATGGCTGGGTAGCGGTAGAGGTCTCGCTCAATCTGGTTGAAGAAGTCGAGCAACCGTTTGGGGTCGACCAACTCGTCGTCGACCATGCTCTCAACGTCGGCAAGGTCCTGCGTATGGCCTCGCTCGAGCTTCGAGAGTGCCTGGGCGTAGAAGTCGTAGTGATAGAACGCAATCCGTCCCTCGCGAACAATCAGAGCGCTGCGTTCTTTCCAGCCGGGGAGCTCGGGGATGAAGTCATCGGGGCAAGCCAGCTCGATGTTGAGCTCCAAGCTCTCTTTCAGCGCCGGCAGAGCACGGTAGACCTCA
>JAFDFW010000117.1 GCA_019309605.1 Deltaproteobacteria bacterium
GGCGGACCCGGACTATCAGGCCCTGTCCGAGCACCGTCGCGCGGGCACCAGCATGGAGTTCCTCACTCTCGTCCGCGGCCTGCCACCGCGAACATAGCGATTGGCTCGTCTACATCCCGGGTGGGGCGCTCAGCCCCCGTTCGGCTGCCCCATTCGAAGCGGGCCACCACGCGCGGTCGCCCGCGGAAGACACGCGTCACCTCTGCTCTCTTAGCCCATTGGGCCCATTCGGGGTGCGAGTGAGCCTCTCGTCCAGGCGGAGGTGATTTTCGGCGGGATCGCGGCATTCATGTGTACTATGCGCCGGTGCTGCCTGGCACGAGTACAGCCCGTCCGTACCAGAAGCTTGCCGCGGTCCTTTTCCTGACCTGCATGCTGCTCCCTACTCTTGCGCGCGCCAACCCGGAACCCACGGCGTACGACACGCGCAGCGTGGCCATGGGCCTCACGGGCACGTCCTTCATGGAGCGTGCCTCGGCGCTCGTCTTGAATCCGGCGAACATGGAGGCACCGGGATATTCACGAATCAGACCGCGCCGGTGCAAGGCCCGAACACGAGCGTGTCTTCAGGCCTGGGATTCGGCCCGTTGCCCTCCGGGTTCATCGCAGGTCGGATTGCACCGCGGGTCGTGTTCGCCGGCGGGGTCTACATCGAAACGGGATACGGATCGTCCTTCGACAACGTGGTCTGCCTTGACGGCGATCCGGTCGTGGACGGCGTGCCCGATACCGACCCGGCCACTTGCACCAACCCGGTAGCGCAAGACCTGGACGTCACCTTTTTCGTAGGTGAGTTCTCCGTAGGACCCTCGTTTCGGATCACGGACAAGTTCTGGCTGGGCGTCGCGCTCCGGTTACCGTTCTCGAAGCAGATCGCAGACCTCGGGCAGAATGTGGGCGCTGCACTCGGTTTCCCGCAGTACGCCCGGGTCAAGAACGACCTCGGCGGAGTAGGTTTCCCCTCTCCCCGGATCGGCCTGACCTACAAGCCTCATCGGAAGGTGAGCATCGGCGCGATGTACCGCATGTGGTCCACGATCAAACTGACGGGAACCACCGAGACTTCGCTCGTGCCGGGCCCGGACGGTGGCCCGCTCACCCTCGACTCGACGGCGGACTGGTATGTTCCCCATGCGCTTCAGTTTGGCGTCTCGTACAAAGCGAACTCTCGGCTACTGCTCGCCTTTGAGCTCCGGATTCAGTTCCACGGCGACGACAAGCATGGCAATCGGAACCAGACCGTAGTCGCGACAGACCCTAGCGGAACGCTGCCCACTTTCGAGACGGTCGTGCCGTTCGGATGGGTGAACGCCTACAGCGGCAAGATCGGCGTGGAATACCGTTTCAAGAAGGACCTGCTTGCGTTCCGCGGAGGGTTCAACATCGGGAACTCCGCAACCTCGGAGGCCTGGGCCCAGTACTTTACGCCGCCTGCGGGCGTGGCAGCGAGCGTCAGCGCCGGGCTTGGATTCTACTGGGACGATCGGAACAATCCGAGCATCAAGGACAAGTACATGCTCGATATCGGAACCCTGTTCGCCTACGCCGGCGGTCGCATCGGAGACGAGTACATCGACACCGATGCCCACGTCCCCGGCGGAGGCCCGATGGACGTGGTCACGCTCTGCTCCTCGGACCAGGTCGTTCGAACGGGCTGCCCCGGCGATTACAGCGTCTTGACCTACTGGGCCTCGGTCTCGTTCACCTTGCAGTACTAGGAGGGCGACGAACACGGGGCCCGACGTCAGCGACTCGGACCCGTCGGTTGGACCATTCTCCGATTTTCATTCATAGTTCATAAATGCAGTCTTATCGTATTTATCTAAGCGCCCTGGCTCTCCTGATCGGCCTGGGCGGATTGTCGGCCTGCTCCGGCGATAGCGGGAACACGGGCGGCGACGCTGGCACCGGAGGTAACGGTGGCAGTGGCGGCGTCGATCCGATGGACGACTGCGGAGACAGCGAGCGCCAAGCGATCGAGGCCTGCGACGATGGAAACCGACGCAGCAACGACGGCTGCGCGGCCGACTGCATGATGGTCGAAGAGGGCTATCGATGCCCCACCCCGGGCGCGCCCTGTGCAGCGCTCGTCTGCGGTGATTCGCGTGTCGACCCGCCCGAGCAGTGCGACGACAACAACAGCAACGGCTCGGACGGCTGCAGCGCGAGCTGCATGCTCGAAGAGGGATGGGTCTGCTTGCAACCTGGTGTAGCGTGCAGCGCGGCCGACTGCGGCGACGGCCTCGTGGCCGGCTTCGAGCAATGCGACGACGGCGACACCAGCCCGAACGACGGTTGCTCCGCAAGCTGCCAACTGGAGGACGGCTTCAAGTGCGAAACGCCAAACGCGGCCTGCGTACCGACGACTTGCGGCGACGGCCAACGCGAAGGCACCGAGCAGTGCGACGACGGCAACCTCACGCCTTTCGACGGTTGCGACCTCCACTGCAAGAACGAGCCCGACTGCACCGGCGGCACCTGCCAAGCGGTCTGCGGCGACGAGGTGATTCTGCCTGGCACCAACGAAGCCTGTGACGATGGAAACACCGTGGGCGGCGATGGATGCTCGGCCGCTTGCGAAATCGAAGACGGCTTCAGCTGCACGACCGTGGCGTCAGAGCTGCCCTCGGAATTCGTCGTGCCTGTGATCTACCGCGACTTCCGAAGTCGGGACGAGAGCGCTGGCATCACACAGACCTTCAACCCGGACTTCAACCCGCTTCCGACGGGCACGCACCTCGGAATCACTACCGACGACCTGGATGCGCAGGGGAAACCGGTCTGGAACGCAATCAATCCGATACCAGGCGGCTACCCGGCGAGCGCCAGCTCGTTTGCCGCCTGGTATCGGACGAGCCCGAGTCTCGTCGCGGACGGGAACATCGAGGTCGTCGGCGAGCTCACCCTCGGTCGGCCCGACCCGAACAACTTCCCGAACCGCTACCAGTTCGCGAACAGCGAGTTCTTCCCTCTCGACGATCTAGGCTGGGAGCTCGAAGCGCCGCCTCTTCAAGAGCTTCCGCTGAATAATGGGCACAACTTCGGCTTCACGACCGAGGTGCACTACTTCTTCGTGTACCAGGGCGACGAAGTGCTGAGCTTCGAGGGCGACGACGACCTATGGGTCTTCGTCGACGGTCGCCTCTGCATGGACATCGGCGGCATTCACGGCGCGACGTTCGGGACCATGAGCTTCGACCCCATGGTCACCGACAGCAACGCAGGGCGTCAGGCCATCGTCGATGCTTGCATCGCAGACCTCGGTCTTCAAGTGGGCAAGGTGTATGAGGTCTCGATCTTCCACGCCGAACGCCACGTCACCCAGTCGAACTTCAGACTGACGCTGGACGGCTTCGTCACCGAGCATTCGGAATGCAGCGACACCTGCGGCGATGGGATTCGCACTCGCTTCGAGTTCTGCGACGACGGGACGGCACAGAATACCGGCGAGTACGGGCACTGCAACGACACCTGCACGGCTCTCGGCGAGCACTGCGGCGACGGCGTGGTCCAGGAAGAGTTCGAAGACTGCGACAACGGGGAAAACCTCGGCGGCGCAAACGGTTGCAACTCCGACTGCACCACCGGTCCATTCTGCGGCGACGGCATTCGCCAGCCCGAGCTCGGCGAGTCCTGTGACGCCGGCCAACAGAACGGCGAGTCCGGATCGGGCTGCAGCCTGAGCTGCGAGGTCGTCGTCGAGTAGCGCCCAGGCGAGTGCTCGCACCGCGGCAGGAACCCGATCCCACGGCTGCCCTCGCGCGTTGATACGAATCTAGGTTCGCACTATGTGTGGGACCGACATGGGGCGACGTGCGCGTCGTGGAAGCCCAACGTAAGGACACCAGGATGAGTACGCCCACCCGAAGCCCATGGCAGAAGCAGGCGCCGCCGCCGCCGACGGTCAGCGGTGGTGCTCCGCTCGTCGGACACGCGCTTGAGTTCATGCGTGACCCGCACCAGGTCATCCGTCGCGGCTACGCCGAGCACGGTCCGGTCTTCTCAGTCGACTTGGGGCGCAAGAAGGCGGTGTTCCTCGTGGGGCCCGAGTACCACAAGTTCTTCTTCAGAGAGACCGATCGCATCTTCTCGATTCGTCAGGGCTACGAGACACTGATGAAGATGTTCGACAAGGGGATGCTCTTCTTCGCGCACCTCACCGAATACCAGGAGCAGATGAAGGTCATCATGCCCCTCTTCCAGAACAACGACCGATTCACGGGACTGATGGTCGAAGAGGTCGACGACTTCATGGAGAATGTCCTCGGTGAACAGGGCGAGATCGATGTAACCGAGGCCTTCGGGCCCCTGGTCATGCACGTCGCCGCGCGAGCTTTTTTCGGCGAGGAGTTCCGGCGAAAGTTGGGCGCAGAGTACTTCGACGTATTTCGGAGCTTCGCGCTCGGTGCCGACGTGGTGCTCCCTTCTTGGCTCCCCCTGCCCAAGTTTCGAAGGAGCGTGGAGGCGAAGCATCGCATCGAGTCGATGATCTATGACCTGATTCAGGAACGGCGCAGGCATCCGCTCGAGCCCAAGGACCTGTTCCAAGAGTTCATCGAGTCGACGTATTACGGTGGCAAGCCGCTGCCGGAGAGGCTCGTCGTCAGCATCCTGCTCTTCATCCCCTGGGCGGGTCACGAGACGACCGTGGGACACACCGGCTGGACGCTCATCGAGCTCTTGCGCCACGAAGACTACCTGGCGCGCGTCCAGGCGGAGCTCTCCGAGGTGCTCGGCGAGGCGCAACTCTACTCGTCGGGGAATCTGAAGAAACTCAAGACGCTGGACTGGGCGATCAAAGAGACGGAGCGCATGCATCCGGCGGCGCACATGTACATGCGGGGTGTGCGAGATGATTTCGATATCGACGGCTACCAGGTCGCGGAAGGCTCCATGGTGTTCGTAGTGCCCGAAGTGGCCCATCGCCTCCCGGAGGTCTTCGAGGATCCAGACCGGTACGATCCGCTGCGATTCGCGCCGGACCGTGCGGAGGATGCAACGGCCTACAGCCTGATCGGGTTTGGAGGCGGCGTGCACCGTTGCGCCGGCGTGAACTTCGCCAAGCTCGAGATGAAGATCATCATGGCGAAGCTGCTTCAGAACTACGACATCACGCTCCTGGACAAGAACCCGAAGCCCAAGCCGGGCACGCAGACCAAGTGGCCAGAGAGCCCGTGCCGCATTCGGTACCTGCGCCGCTGAGGGTGTCGCGGCGCGCACTCATGTGCGTGATGAATCTCTCCGGGGAGTCATCCCTTCCATTGCATGCTCTGCTGCGAGGAGGCCGAAGGTCATGGCGGGTCCGATGGTGGCGCCGGCGCCCGGGTAGGTCCGGCCCATGACGGAGGCCGAACAGTTGCCCGCAGCGAACAAGCCGGGGATGGCGCGGTCGTCCTTGGTCAGAACGCGCGCATGGGTATCCGTACGGAATCCGCCTTTCGTCCCGAGGTC
Organism: Deltaproteobacteria bacterium; assembly: GCA_019309605.1. Taxonomy (GTDB): domain Bacteria; phylum Myxococcota_A; class Polyangia; order Polyangiales; family Houyiibacteriaceae; genus SG8-38. Next base: position 5,452 of record JAFDFW010000117.1, read on the forward strand.
GCCGGGATACACCTTCACGGCGTAGAAAGGCGGGGTGTCGAGCGGCGCCAGGCTCTTGTTGGGGCCCGTGGCCTTCACCGAGTAGTAGCAGTCCTGCATGGTCTCGCCGCGTTGGAACGCGAGGTCCTTCCCCGTGCGCGCGTATTCGTTGAACGTCTCCACGGTCTCGGCGAGGCCAAGGGGATCGATCCCGATCTGGTTCGCGAGGCCCTTCAGTGTCGAATCCTTGTGGAAGAAGTTTCCTTCGAGAGAGGCGTGCAGCATGAAATCGGGCACGGAGTAGCCCGGCATCATCGGGCCGCAGGGATACTTCTTGCGATAGACGGCGTCGAAGACGAGGAAGGCGGGGATGGTGGGCGCCTCGGGCGTGTTCGCAGAGTAGATCGCCTTGCCCGCGTCGTTATACGGGGCGGCCTCGTTCATGAAACGTTGGCCACGGCCGTTCACGAGGATGGAGCCTGGGAGGTTCTTCTCGTAGACCATGATCATCGTGGATTCCGTCACGGGGTCGATCACGGCAGGTGTCCACCAGGCTTCGTCCATCAGATCGAGGCTGCCCCCTACGGCAGTACCGATCTCCACACTGTCACCGGTATTGCTGCTGCAGCCCTCGGTCCACTGGTCGCTGGCGGGCTTTGGCTGATATTTCTCGCGCATGGCGAGATTGCGTTCGAAGCCACCGGCCGCGAGGAGGATCCCCCGACGCGCCTGAATACGAAGCGGCTTGCCCTCGCGCTCGACCTCGGCCCCCACGATCCGCCCATCATCTGTAAGGAGCTCCTTCAGTGAGGTCTCAAGCCAGAGGGGGACGCCGCGATCCATGAGGGATCGCCGCAGGCTCCCGATCAACGCCGCGCCCAGCGTGAAGTTCGTGTTTCGGTTGATGCCTTTGAGCCGGGCGCGGAAGTTGGTGTAGTAGGCGAAGAGGGAGCGCAGCAGGATCCAGATGGCTTGCCACCCACCTTCCAGCATGGGCTTGCCCTGGGCGGCCATCATGTGGAGCCGACCGTTCAGGATGAGGCGGTCCCTGGGCAGCAGGCGCATGCGTTCGAGTTCGTCGCCGAGCTCGAGGGCATCGAAGATGGCGGGCTCGCAGGAACGTCCACCGGGCATCCCTCCTTCCAGCTCCGCGTAGTAGTCGGGGTAGCTTCGAATGCACTGGAAGCGGAGTCGCGAGATATCAGTCAGCAGGGACATCATACGCGGCGCATTGCGCACGTAGGCGATGAGCTGCTCGGTCGTCGAGCTGCCGGCAGTGATTTGCTCGAGGTAACGCAGGCCGTCCTCGATCGAGTCCTGGATACCCAGGGCGGCCTGGAGCGGGTTGGCGGGCACCCAGACTACGCCGCCCGAAAGGGCGCTCGATCCACCAAAGAGATCCGCCTTCTCCACGATCAGCGTCTCTCCGCCGAGGTCGTGGGCGCGCAGGGCCGCGGTCATCCCCGCAGCCCCAGAGCCGATCACCAAGAAATCAACGCAGTGATCCCAGT
>JAFDFW010000729.1 GCA_019309605.1 Deltaproteobacteria bacterium
GAGACACTTTGCCGAGGGCGAGAGCCCTGCTGAGGAGTGTCCCATGCCAAGAAGAAAGAAACAATCGAGTGAGGCCGCAGTGCGAGACATCCGTCGCAAGACGCGCCGGAGGTTTTCCGCGGAGGAGAAGATCCGGATCGTGCTCGACGGGATGCGCGGCGAGCTCAGCGTGGCCGAGTTGTGCCGACGCGAAGGCATCGCAGCGAATCTGTACTACCGGTGGAGCAAGGACTTCCTCGAGGCCGGCAAGAAACAATTGAGCGGCGACACTGTGCGCGAGGCGACAAGCACGGAGGTCAGGGACCTGCGGGCCGAGAACAGCGAGCTCAAAGAAGTCGTTGCGGAGATGACACTCAAGAATCGTGTGCTCAAAAAAAGTCTGATGGGTCCTGGCGACAGGGACGACACATGAGACGGAGCGCCTCAGAGAAGATGGAGCTCATTGACCTGGTCGAGCGCACCGACCTGCCGGTGCGGCTCACGCTGCGGCAACTCGGAATCCCGCCAAGCACCTTCTACGGCTGGTATAAGCGGTATGTGGACGGTGGCTTCGATGCCCTGCAGGACAAGACGCCGCCGCCGCGTCCGAGGTGGAACAGAGTCCCCGACAAGGTGCGGGCCGAGGTGATCGATTTGGCCCTCCAAAAGACGGAGCTTTCGGCCCGAGAGCTGGCCTGCCACTTCACCGATGAGCGCCGGTACTTTCTGTCCGAATCGAGCGTGTACCGCATCCTCAAGGCCGCCGATCTGATCACGAGCCCGGCGTACGTGCTGATGAGCGCGTCCGACCGTTTCAAACACCCGACCGAGCGCGTGAACGAAATGTGGCAGACCGATTTCACGTACCTGCGTGTCATCGGCTGGGGCTGGTACTACCTGTCGACGGTGATGGACGACTTCTCGCGCTTCATCCTCGCCTACAAGCTCGGCTCGACGATGGCGACCACGGATGTGACCGAGACGCTCGATGAGGCACTGGCGCTCACCGGGGTGCAGAGCGTCCGAGTGCGCCATCGTCCGAGACTCCTGAGCGACAACGGTCCGGCCTACGTGTCGAAGGACCTGCGGGACTACCTCGAGGAGCAGGGCATGACCCACACTCGAGGCCGCCCGTACCATCCGCAGACGCAAGGGAAGATCGAGCGCTACCACCGCTCGATGAAGAACGTCGTGAAGCTCGAGCACTACGACTTCCCGTGGGAGCTCGAGGCGGCGGTGCGCGATTTCGTCGCGTACTACAACCACCGCCGCTACCACGAGTCGCTCGACAACTGCACGCCGGCTGACGTGTACTACGGTCGGCAGCACCAGGTCCTGTCCGAAAGGGACAAGATCAAGCAGCTCACGATGCAACGTCGCAAAAAGGAGTACCGGGCCGCCAACGCGGCCTAGGCCAAAACCATGAACCGTCTCTTAACAAACGCGCCCTCTTGTCCGAGATGTTTTGCCGACGTACACCTCCTGATCACCGGAGAAGTCGAGAATCCGATCCTCCTGCAGAAGCTGAAGCTCCTGCAGGAGCGCCTGGGAAGCCATCCCGAAATCCAGCAAGTCCTGAGGAGGGCCAACGTCGGGTCGATTATCGAACTCATGGACAAGCTTCACATCTCCGTCACGCCGCAAACGTCGGTGCGCGACGTGTTCGATCAGATCGGGCAGAACGAACGGACAGCTAACTACGTGCTCGACCAAAGCTTTCGAGAGGCCTCCGAATACGTCGTGCACAAGACCGGGGACCGCTACGACGGGCTGCTCATGAGTTTCTTCCCGAACGGGGCACACTCGCGCCAGGTGCTGGCAGCGATCGGTGCCATCGAACAGGAGCTCGCGGCCCTCGAATTTGACCAAATCCCGGGCATCGAAATCCGCCTCGGCGGAGGCGACATCGTTATTTCGACCGAGGCGGCCTACTACGTCGAGCTGCTAATCCGCTCGTTCCTCATGAGCCTCGTCGCGAACTGGATCGTGCTCTTCGTCGTCTGGAGACGGGGACTACCATCCTTCATGGCCATGGTGCCCGTGGTGATGGCGGTGGCCCTCGTCGTCGGCGGGATGGGGATATTCGGGATTCGCCTCAACATCCTCAATGTCGCCGTCGGAGCGATCGCCATCGGCCTCGGGTTGGACTACCCGATCCACCTCATCGAGCGCTTCATGGAAGAGCGTAAGAAAGGCCGCCAGCCGCCTGAGGCGACGGCGACTGCACTAG
>JAFDFW010000730.1 GCA_019309605.1 Deltaproteobacteria bacterium
ATGGGTCTCATCATGGAGGGCGAGAAGTACGCCGTCCTGACCGACATCCTCGGCGACGAGGATCATCTCGGCGACATGGACTTCAAGGTCTGCGGAACCGACAAGGGCATCACCGCCATCCAGATGGACATCAAGGTCGACGGCCTGCGCCAGGAGATCATGCACGAAGCCTTGGAGCAGGCACGCGAAGGACGGCTGCACATCCTCGAGAAGATGAACGAGGTCATGGCAACGAATCGTCCTGAGCTGTCGAGATACGCGCCGCGCATCGAGACCCTCAAGGTCAAGCCCGATCAGATCCGCGTGATCATCGGACCAGGCGGAAAGATGATCAAGGCGATCTCGGAGCAAACCGGTGCCAAGATCGACATCAGCGACGACGGCACGGTCAGCATCGCGTCGCCGGACGGCGAAGCGCTCAAGAAGGCGATCGAGATCATCGAGAGCCTCACCCTCGAGCCGGAAATCGGCACCAAGTACAAGGGCGTAGTACGGCGCGTTGAGAACTACGGCGCGTTCCTCGAGATCGCACCCGGTAAGGATGGACTCCTGCACGTCACCGACATGGAGTGGGGCTTCGTCGAGAAGGTCACCGACGTGATGGACCTCGGCGACGAGGTCGACGTCGTGATCAGCGATATCGATCGCGAAGGCCGCATCAAGCTTTCGCGTAAGGCTCTTCTCGAGAAGCCCGAGGGATACGTCGAGCCGGAGCGAAGGGAACGCCGGGACGGCGGTGGTCGTGGCGGACGTGACGGTGGTCGCGGCGGACGTGACGGCGGTCGCGGCGGACGTGACGGCGGACGTGGCGGACGTGACGGCGGACGTGGCGGGCGCGATGGCGGACGTGGCGGCCGAGGTGGCGCCCGAGCCGGTGGACCCGACCGCGATGGCGGCGGCGGCGAAAAGAAGGACTAATGGCAACGCTGCGCGTCTATAAGATGCGCGCCGACGCGGTCGTTCCGCGTTACAAGACGAGCGGCGCGGCGGGGATGGACCTCGCCGCCTGCCTCGCCTCCCCGCTCACGATCGCGCCGGGCGGCACGGCTCTCGTGCCGACGGGGTTGCGGATCGCGCTGCCCGCGGGACACGAAGGCCAGGTGCGCCCGCGTTCAGGCTTGGCCGCGCGCCACGGCGTCACCGTGCTGAACACTCCCGGCACGATCGACCAAGACTACCGGGGCGAGGTCCAGGTCCTTCTGGTCAACCACGGCGATGAGGCTTTCAGGATCGAGTCAGGGGACCGCATCGCCCAGTTGATCGTGGCCCCGGTTGTACAGGTTGAGATCGAGGCCGTGCAGGACGAAGCGGCGCTCGGCGGAACCGGGCGCGGCGAAGGCGGCTTCGGCAGCACCGGTGTTTAGAGGGCGCGATCCATCAACTGGGCAATGGTCGTCTTCGGGGCGGCGCCGATATGCTGTGCAACGAGCTCGCCACCCTTGAAGACCATCAGCGTTGGGACGCCGCGGATGCCGTACTTTGAGGCGGTACCGGGGCTTTCGTCGATATCGAGGTGGGTCACCTTGACCTTGTCGACGTACTCATCCGCAAGCTGGTCGATGAGTGGCGCAATCTGCTTACACGGACCGCACCACACCGCCGAAAAATCGACGAGCACGGGCGCGTCCGCCTGGAGCACTTCCGTGTCAAAGTTCAGGTCGTTTACTGCGTGTACGTTTGCGCCAGCCATCTGAGCTCCTCTTGGGGTTGTTCGAGATGAACTAACTAAGGACGCCGGGCCCGCTTGTCAACGCGCCGCCTCTCCCGGCTACCGCCTAAAACCCCATCATGGTAGGGTTTTTCGTGGCCTGCCCCACGCTTACGGAGGCCTCGACAAGACCATGAAAGCCGGCCTCTTCATCGCTACCGCGATCCTTTACGCAATCGCGTGTATCCTCTACTTGTTCCTGCTGACCCGGGGCTCGGACAAGGCGCAACGGGTGCCGGGAACGGTCTTCGTCGCCGCCCTCGGCGCTCATCTCGCGTTCTTGCTGCTGGAGACCCCCTCGCCTGGCGAGCTGCCTCTGGCAGACATCTCTCAAATCTTGAGTGTCTCGTCCTTCGGGATTGGCATCGCGTTCCTGGTGGCGTCTTACCGTTTCGACGTCACCATGCTCGGCGCATTCGTCGTGCCGCTCTCACTGATGCTCTTCCTCGCGTCGGGCCTCGGGAGCAGCTACGCACCGGTCTCCCCCGGAGTGGTCTCCCCCGGAGTGCAGTCCCTCATGTTGACGCTCCACATCGGCGCCAACGTGGTCGGCTTGATCGCGTTCGCACTCGCGTTTGCCGCGGGCGTTGCGTACATGTTGCAGGAACGCTTGCTTCGGCGCCGCCAGCTCAGCGGCGCCTTTCAACGGCTCCCGTCGCTCGATGTCCTCGACACCATGGGGCTACGGGTGGGCTTCCCGCTCCTGACCTTCGGCATGATCACTGGCACGTTCTGGTTGTTGCGCTCGGAGGGCTCCGAATTCTATGTGAGCCAAGCGCTTGGTCTGGTCGCCTGGGCCATCTTCGCAAGTGTGATCGTCCTTCGCGTGGCCGCCGGATGGCAGGGTCGAAAGGCCGCGATCGGCACGATGATGGGTTTCCTGTTCACGCTTCTGGTGTTAGCCGGCTATGCCTTGCGAGCCGCTGGTGGGCCTACATGACGCGCGACTTCGTCGTCGTCGGGCTGTCCCATCGAACCGCCTCCGTTGAAGTCCGCGAGCACCTCGCCGTAGCGCCCGATCGCCTCGAGCAAGAGCTTCGTGAGATTGCCGCCAACGGACAGCTCGACGAAGCACTATTGATTTCGACCTGCAACCGGGTCGAG
>JAFDFW010000731.1 GCA_019309605.1 Deltaproteobacteria bacterium
GCCGTTGGGGTCGCGCACTGCGTACATCAGAAACTTCGGCGCTTCGTCGTCCGGCGCCGCGGTCAGGTCGCTGCCCATCGGGTGACCGTAGGTGTATCCGATGTTGACCATCCCGGGTTGCGCGGCGTTCTTACTCTTGAAGTGCCATCCGCCGAAGAAGCGGACGCGGATGCGAGGTCCGGTCGTGGCGTAGACCTCTTTTCGTTTGAACGCCGCGAACAAAGACGTCCGCGTGTTCTCCTCGGCCCAGACGGCGGCGAGCCCCGAAGCGCTCATGTCTGCGCCCTTCATGTCAGCAGCAATGGGGATGAACGTGGTCTCAGGGGTCGAGTCCATCCCAGACTTCCCCCAGAAGTTGAACTCCTCGGCAGAGGCCAGGCCCGTATGGGAGTCCGTCGAGCCAATCATGCCGACCTTGTACGGGTTGGCTCCGATCTTTTCGTGGATTTGCATGCCACGCTGCAGAGCCGAGCGAACGTAGTCGCCCCCGTCGATCTCCGCCTGCCCTCCCCCCACCTTCAGCAGATGTGTATAGGTCTCGAAGTCCGCAAGCTCGTCCTCGGGCGAAAGCTTCGGATGCGTCTCCGAATCGCCCTTGATCTGCGTCACCTCGACGACGGGCTCCCAGCGCATCCGCATGCGGGCGTACTCGGCGGTGATCGGGCGCCCTTCGCTATCGACCTCGTCGAACATCATGCCCCCGCTGATGTTGGAGTTGTGAGGAATCGCCACGAAGTCCGTGCCGACCCGCTCGCTGGTCTCTTCGAGCCATGCCCAGAGGTCTTCAGGTTTGTCGCTGTCGAAGGAGCTGAACGGGACGAACTGCCTGGCCTTCTCCTCGCCGTCCGGCATGAAGACGACGCGGTGGAGGTTGTTTCCGCCGGGCGTGGACGTCCATTCCCAACCGATTAACGAAGTAAACGCACAGGGCACGTTGTTCCGGGTCGCCGCGTCGATGACATCGCCCCATGCCGCCCGTTTGAGGCTCTCCTCCTCGAAGTCCGCAATTGCTGTGTTGCTGTTGATCGCAGCACCGAACTCATGTTCGAACACCTCGGCGCCCTTCCCCGCCTGCATCATGGCCACCCAGCGCTTCCCGGTAGCGGTGGCGTTTAGCGCGGGGTCGCCCCTCATCAGCGTGGCCGGGACCCCCAACAGCTCGGCATGGTCAGCCACGACAAGAAAATCGAGCGGGGTGCGGATCTGCACGCGCGACTGCGTCGATGGGTGCACGACCGGAAGCCCTTGCGCCCATCGGTACGCCGTGTCGGGATCGGCGGAGCGGTTCTTCAGGAAATACGCATCGGCCGAATAGCTGGTGTGCAGGTGCGTGTCGCCCCAATACAGCCGCGTAGGCTCCTTGGCGATGACCCCAGGGCTCGTCGGAGGGGCGCCTTTGCAGCTCGCCAAAACCAACACGATCAAGGCGAGTGTGATGAGGGTCCCGAATCGCATCATCGCATTCCGCATTTAGTACTGCACCCGTATCCCAATGCTCCAGCTGAATCGGCCATCATCGGTAGTTTGAACGTAGACGAAGGGCATCGCTGCGATCATGAAAAAGGTCAACCGGTACCCCACCCCAACGCGCGCCTGCGCCGCCGTACCTAGGTCATCGAATAGAGCGCCAGCTTGCATGAAGACCTTCACGTCACGGACCGGCCACCAGCCAATCCCGCCGCCGACCCACCAGTCCTGCGGCCCTTTGAACAAGTCACCAAGCTTCTGCCCCAGGACTTCGACGGAGACTCCGTTGAACTTGCGGTCGATGTAGTACTCGTAGCCGACCCCCCACGTAACGGCTCTTGCACCCGTGTCTGGAGTACGGGTGGAGCCCCAATCCATGTGAACGTGGTGACCGCGCTCCCGGAACTTGAGCTTGTAGCCCTGAAGCTCTGCCGGAGTGGGAGCGACGCCCATCGCGTTGAGGAGCACCAGCATGAGGGCCATGACCATGAACGGCTACCCCTCCTCTCCGTCGAGCATGATGCCGTCGGTCCTGCAACGCTGGCAGCCGGCCGGACGGAATCGAATGATCGTCCCGTGAACCCATCGGCCGTGCATGTTGATCGACGGAATGACCGCGTGACCACCCGACTTGCAGACGTGGTCGCCGACCACCTTTCGAAATCGCTCCTCATTGCTCGGAAGTTGCCCCACGGAAAATGCCTCGATGTCCACCACGCCCACTTCCTCGT
>JAFDFW010000732.1 GCA_019309605.1 Deltaproteobacteria bacterium
GGTCGGGGGAGGCTTGGTCAACCTCGGCTTCCGGTTGCAGGACAGACTGAGCAAGTTCGACTTCGAGCATGACGACTCCATCACCGCGGACCAAATCTGGGACGAGCTCAAGGAGCAAAACAAGCTAGCGTCCAGCGTGCGTGGCGTCTTTCCTCGCACGGCGCGGCATCCCGTTGTGGCGATCCTCGCTTGCATGGACGCGCGAATCGACATCAGCGAGCTCGTCGGAGACACCCGCCGCTATTACTACGTCATTCGGACCGCGGGCTCCGTGCTCTCACCGGCTGAGCAAGAGATGCTCGAGCTTGCGGTGATCAACGGCGTGAAGATCATCGTCCTCACGACGCATACCGACTGCGCCGCAGAAGGCGCGGCGGCCGACCCCGAGCTGAGGGAGAAGTTCCCCGCGCTGACCGCGCTCATGGACGAGCGCGTACGCAGGGTCGAGGAGTTCATGGCGCGGCCAACGATTCGCGACGCCATCGCCGCTGGCACGCTCCAGGTGAAGCATGCCCGTATCGATACTTCTACCGATCGGCTTGTCGTCGAAGAAGTGCACCACGACGCCTACTGAAGGGCCCTGAGCGCATACGTAATTGTTCCGCCTGCAGCCGAGCCGACGATGGAATCGCTCCCGTTCTTGAGCAATCACACGGGACGCTCCTGCGCTGCGAAGAATTACGTATAGTTTCACGCGGCGCGTAGCGGTACCACCGACGTCTAACGGCTCGACTCCAAAGGAGGGGCGCTTGAAGACGATCGACGAACGCGGCGCCTTGGCTTGGATGGCGAAGAATCGTGTCGCGGCGAACGTTCTGATGCTCGTTCTGATCGTCGGCGGGCTGGCCGCACTCGCATCGGCGATCAAGCAAGAGGTCTTCCCCGTTTTCGACCTCGACGAGATCATGGTCTTGGTCGCCTATCCAGGGGCGAGTCCGGCAGAGGTCGAGCAGGGCGTAGTTCTGGCGATCGAAGAAGCCGTCGGCAGTATAGATGGCGTCAAGGAAATCCGCGCCAGTGCGACGGAGGGCGCGGCGACAGTAAACATCGAGTTGCTGCTCGGCACCGACACCGATCGGGCGCTCAACGAGATCAAGGCCGCCATCGACCGGATCGCCTCGTTTCCCGAGAACACGGAGCGACCGACGGTGAGCGTGATCTCGACCGGGCTGCAGGTGCTTTCCTTGGTGCTCTATGGCGACGTCGACGAGGCGACTCTCCGCGCGGTCGCCGAGAACACACGGAGGACTCTGCTCCACGACGATCGAATCTCCTCGGTCGCGCTTTCGGGTGTGCGGCCTTTGGAGATCAGCATCGAAGTTCCCCAACGAAAGCTTCGTCAGCACGGGTTGACATTGACGGAAGTCGCTGCCCGCATTCGTACCGCTTCGGTCGAAGTGCCGGGCGGGGGCGTGAAGACCGACGGCGGTGAGGTGCTGCTCCGAACGACCGAGCGCCGCGATCGGGGTGAAGACTTCGGCCGGATCATCGTGTCGAGCCGTCCCGACGGATCGCAGCTGCGCCTGCGGGATATCGCCGTCGTCAAAGACGGGTTCCGCGAGACCGATCAAAAGGCGTCGTTCGATGGCAAGCGCGCTGCCATGGTCAACGTCTTCCGGGTGGGAGCGGAAACGCCGCTCGACGTCGCCGCCGCCGCGAAAGAGCACGTCGCACGATTGGAGAAGAGCCTTCCGCCGGGGTTGAGCGTCGCGGTCTGGTTCGACCGCTCGGAAATGTATGAGGGTCGCATCGACCTCATGCTCGACAACGCCCGCATCGGACTGCTCCTGGTCCTCATGATCCTCGGCCTCTTCCTCGAAGCAAGGCTCGCGTTCTGGGTGACGCTCGGCATCCCGGTCGCGTTCGTCGGCTCGCTGCTGTTCTTCCCAATCGGCGACGTCTCGATCAACATGATATCTCTCTTCGCGTTCATCATCACCCTCGGCATGGTGGTGGACGACGCGATCGTCGTGGGTGAGGCCATCTACAAACGACGTTCGGAAGGGGAGCCCTTCCTAGCCGCTGCCATCGCCGGCGTCAGAGAGGTCGCTCATCCGGTCGTCTTCTCGATTCTGACCACCTGTGTCGCGTTTGCGCCTTTGCTCTTCGTGCCCGGGGTGGCAGGGAAGTTCTTTCGAGTGACCCCGGTCGTCGTCATTGCGGTGCTCCTGATCTCGTTGCTTGAATCACTGTTCGT
>JAFDFW010000733.1 GCA_019309605.1 Deltaproteobacteria bacterium
GCGCGTCTTGCGACGGATGTCGCGCACGGCGGCCTCACTCGATTGTTTCTTCCTTCTTGGCATGGGACACTCCTCAGCAGGGCTCTCGCCCTCGGCAAAGTGTCTCTTAACTCAGAGCCCTTTTGTCTCCGAGTTCAGCTGATGGGACACACTCCCGTCGGAAACCCTGCGAGCCTGTCGTCCCATTGTGCAGGTGCCGTCCGCCTAGCGATCCGCTCGGTCAACTTGAACCAAAACGAGTGGCTCTCGTAGTCGCCCGTACGCACTTCCCAAAGAGCAGGAATTCTCTGTCGGCGTCTCTTCGGTTCATGTTAGTGTTGCCGTGGGTCGAAATCACAGAGGGAGAGGCTCAAATGAATGTCAATGGAATTCAAGGCATAGACGAGATGTTGCGATCACTTCGAAGAATGGCGCTGCCGGTCATGCTTCTGGCGGTCACGTCACTGGTCGGCTGCGGCGACTCGGTAAAAGACGAATGCAAGGACGCCTGCGATGGAACCCAGCAAGAGATCGATGCCTGCCGGGCCGTCTGCGACTCACTCAGATAGCGCCTAGTTGCTGGTGCCGGGCGCCCCAATCGCTCCTCGAATGAGGAAGGTTCACGCGTCGCGCGATCGAGTATTCTTGCCGGAACTGAATAGAAGTGACCCTATGCGCGACCCTACCAAACATAGTATGAAGACAGCGATTCGTGTGAATCAAGGAGACGGGACCATGAAACTACACAAATTCTTTTTGATCGCATTACTGGCTGGCAGCTTGGTGGCGATTGGCTGCGGTGACAGCGGTAGCAGCAACGGCGGTGACGACATCGACCCGAACGAGCTATGCAACATTGAGGCGTGCGCCGTCGACAGTGAGGTCGGTAGAGCGGCCAAGGCTGTGTGCGTCGACGAGATCAACGACTGCATCGCAACCGGAGAGTTGACCGAGGCACAGTGCATCACCTTGGGCACCGAGACCTGCACTGTCTGAAGCCGCTAGGTAGAATGAAACGTGCTGGGTTTGGCCATCGAGCTCCGAAGGCCGCCGTCAACCGCCGAAGGTTGGTTCCGTACTGCGTTTGCAGCGCTCACAACGCCTTCGCGCTCCAGTCTTGACGGGAGGAACGCAATCGCCAACAGTCTCCACCTAACCTACTAGAGAGACAATTATGGCTTCAAGCACATCGAATTGCGTCCTCGCGCTTACGCTCGCCCTTGCTGCGACGACCGTGGGCTGCGGCAACGGCGGTGACGACGGGCCCGGCGGCCGGCCCCACCGATGAGAGTTGGGTGTTCGGCATCTACATGGCCGCGGACAACAACCTGGACCGCGCGGCTACCAACGACATCAATGAGATTCTGCGCGCCGGCGTCCCCGAAAACGTCAGCGCGCTCATTCTGGTGGATCGCGCCGAGCTGGGTGAGTACGGCTCCTTTGGCACCATCGAGGGCCTTCCGCCCCACTCGACGGCCAAGTGGTTGCGCATCACCGGCTCGACCATCGAAGAGCTGGAAGACCTGGGCGAGATCAACATGGCCGATCCCGCGATCGTGCGCATGTTCGTCGAACGCCTGACGGCAGAGCCGGCGGACCGGCACGCGGCCGTGTTCTGGGACCATGGTTCCTCGTTCACGTTCGGCAGCGACGACAGTGCGCCGTTCTCCCGTGCGATGGACGTGTCCGAGATCGCTGCCGAGTTCAAAATCGATCCCGAGGACGAAACCAGTGGCTATGAGACCGTCGATCTGATCGGTTTCGATGCATGCCTGATGTCCTCGGTGGAAGCCCTAAGCGAATTCACCCGGGTGACACCGCTCTACGTGGCTAGCGCGAAGCTCGAGCCCGGGGACGGTTGGAACTACACAGCCATCTTCGATTTCATGGGCCGCAATGCCGCGTTGACGCCAGCAGATCTGGCCGGCGCGATCGTCGACGGCTACGCCGACTACTACTCCCAGAACCCCGGCCGTGCTGGCGGTCTGGCTGTCACGCAGGCTGCTTGGTCCACCGAGACGGCCGCGGTGGAAGCTGCCATCGATGCGCTGGCCCAGGCCTATGAGGCCGCCAGCGGCGACGATGCCGGCAACTACAACATGATCTCCGATCTGTACTCGGCGCATGCGGAGTCCACCTTCTACAACCGCAGAACCGACAACCCTGCAGAAACGACGAGCTGGATCGACGCCGGCCAGTTCCTCGCCAACCACACGGAGGCCGGGGGCGCAGAGGTCAAGGCTGCAGCGGCACAGCGGGCACCGGCGGCGACGGCACGGCTGGCAGCGGGGGCGGCGGCCTAATGTGCATGACTGCCCAGGAGGTGTGCGCGAGTTGCGACTCTCAGGACGCCATACCGGCTTGCGAGAGTGCCTATGACACTTGCCTCGCCACCCCCCCGTCAGGCAACTATTGCGAAAAGTGCTCCGTCATCGCTCTCAGCGAATGTGGAATCTAAAGGGGAGGGGACCTCTGCAGAGCGACCTGCTCATCGACGAGTGTGTGAGCGGAGTAAGCGCTTGCCTTAGCGAAGAAGACCGCTGAGGAATGCACAGCACTCATCGCCGACATGAAATGCTAGCGTGACCCGACCCACGTGCTCGACCCACCGACAGTGGGAAGCAGCTGAAGCTAGAAACCGGCGCCGGCGATTTTGCCGAAAGTGCCTAGGCGAGTTCGGCTGACGTACATTGGAGCTTCGGCTTGCCAAGGTTGCTTCCTTGCGGCTGAACGTTTGCTCACGGCACCTTCGGCGAGACGAAAACATCGGTCTCTTGGGGAGCTATGGCGCGCAAAATGTGCGCGTTCTCGTGACTAGCAGCGCACGTTGCGCCGTGGTAAGCAAACGATAGGCATACATGGGAGGGGGATCCTCGGATCCCACATCGAACGCGAGGAAGTTATGAAACTAAGCAATCTTTTTATGATCGCGTTGCTGGCTGGCACCTTGGGGGTGATCGGCTGCGGTGACGATGAGGGTACGGGCGGCAGTGGTGGCACGGCCGGCAGCGGCGGCACGGCTGGCACTGGCGGCACGGCTGGCACTGGCGGCACGGCTGGCACTGGCGGCACGGCTGGCACTGGCGGCACG
>JAFDFW010000734.1 GCA_019309605.1 Deltaproteobacteria bacterium
GATGCGGGTCGGTCGTCCTTGTGCTTCGCCAAGCAGGATAGGATCAGCTGCTCGAGCTGCTTCGGGACGGGCTCGCCGCGCGCTTCACTCATTGGGGGAGGAGTGGCCTTCACGTGCTGCATGCAGACGTCGTACAGGGTGTCGCCTTCGAAAACGGGGCGGCCGGTGAGCAAGTAGTAGCCCACAGCGCCGAGTGAATAGAGGTCGCTTCGCGCATCGACCTCGTGCGGCGTGTTGACTCCCTCGGGGCTCAGGTAGTGTGGCGTCCCTTGGATGGAACGGGTGTCGTGCCTCCCGGGGGCGTCCTCGTCTGAAAGGCGCTTCACGAGCCCAAAGTCGACAACCTTGACGACATAGGACCCACCCTGCCGCGCGAGCATGATGTTGCTCGGCTTGACGTCGCGGTGAATGAGCCCGACCGAGTGTGCTTCGTCGAGCGCGTGGGCGACATCGCGCAGGATACGGACGACGCGCGGCGCGGGTTGTGGCCCGGTGGCATCGACGATGTCTTGAAGGCTTGCGCCGTCGAGGAGCTCCATCGCGTAGTAGAACAAGCCCTCCGGAGTGCGGCCGTAGTCGTAGATCCGGATGGTGTGCGGATGCTTGAGCGTCGCCGTCAGCTGCACTTCGCGCCGAAAGAGGTCGTGCACCTCGCGACCGCCGAGCTCGGGTCGCAACAGCTTCACGGCCGTGGGGCGCTTGAGCATGCCGTGGGTCGCCTGATAGACAACGCCCATCGCGCCTTCGCCGAGCTTGTGCTCGAGCTGGTACTGACCGAGGCTTCGGATGCTACTCACTTCGCTCCGCAGGCGATGAATGACGTAAGACGCGATGCTCGACAGGCCGACGGTGAGCGTCCACCACATCGTCGTCATCAGGGCGGTCGAGATGATGATGGTGCTCCGTTCAAAACCACGGGTGTCGTAACCAACCATGCGCCACATCGCGGGGTCAACGTCGCGGTAGTGCAGAGCCATCATGCCAACGAGCGGGACGCCGATGATGAGACCCAACCAGGCGGTGTGTCGCGCCGTGCTCGGCACCAAGACCGCACGCGAGAAGAGGGCAAACGAGAGCGCAAACGCCGTGATGACATCGGCGCCAACCTCCGGCGGAATCGTCATCCCCATGCCGATGTAGCCCACCGAGGCGAAAAGCAGGCCCATCGTCTCGACGCCGATCACGGTGGCGAGCTGCCGCGGACCGCCACGGCAGACGAGCCACATCGCCAAGCACGGAACGATGGCCGCCGCGTGAAGCCAGTAACCCGGCTCACCCAACTTCTCGAGAAACGTCCCGGACGCCAGCCCGATGACGATCCGAAAGCCCAACCCAATCGCCCCCGCGGCCGCGATGATCAAGCCGAAGGAAGCGATGCGGCTTTGGTAGAACGCTTTCGCCTCGGGGCTCGTGAAGGAGGGGCTGGTGCTGGGGTCCACGCCGTCAGTCTACAACGCGCGGGTGATACATGGACGTGCGAAGACGAATTCGGGCAGGCCGCGCGGGCTTTTGTTTTTGGGCAGCTTTGGCGTGTTACGGAACTACGCGGCCGTCGCGGGCTTGATTTGCTTGAGCTCGGCTTTGTGGAGGCGCTCGGCTTCCCAGAGGTCGAGCTCGCGTTGGGCGTTGAGCCAGAACTCCGGGCTGTTGCCGAAATAGCGGGAGAGGCGGAGGGCCATGGCGGCGCTCAGCGCGCGCTTCTCGTTGATGAGCTCGTTGACGGTCTGGCGGGAGACCTTGATGGCTTTGGCGAGGTCGGCGACGGAGAGGTCGTAGTCGGGCAGGAAGTCCTCACGGAGCATCTCCCCTGGATGCGGGGGCCTAACGACTCGTCTGTTCGTGTTCTTAAACATGGTCTTTGCCAGGGCTAGTGGTAGTCGGTCACCTCAACATCAGACGCGTCGCCATCCTCGAAGCGAAAGCAGATTCTCCACTGGTTGTTGATGCAGATGGCATGCTGGCCCTTTCGATCTCCGCGCAGCGCATGCAGCCGATTGCTTTGTGGGCTTCTGAGATCATCGAGCTTCGCAGCGTAGTGAACATACTTCAACCTTCGGACCGCCCTGCGCAAAACCTCCGGCGGCAGCCGTCTGGACTTGCCGGTGTTGAACAACTCCCTCGAGTGCTTGTCAGCGAAAGACTTGATCATTAATATAACGCGTCACGTGACACGCGTCAACCGCAAGATGG
>JAFDFW010000118.1 GCA_019309605.1 Deltaproteobacteria bacterium
CCGGGCGTTCGCCACTTGTCGATCGTCGGACACAAACGGAACATCGAAATCGACATTGCCGACAACTCGATCGTCGGCGCGTACGCGACCTTGCGCGAGGGCGCCACACAGAACATCCAGGGCATGCCGGCCCTCCTCGCGCTTTGGGGGCTCAACTCGGGCCGCGTATCGGTGCGCGAGCAAGACCTGCCGTCGGTAGCAAACATCATGATGCCCATCGACGAAGCACTCGGCGTCGTGTCGCACGAGTTGGGGTTCGCCGACGGGGCACGCGGCATCGAAGTCAACGCCGAGACGATGCCGCCGGTGGAGCCGGCAGTCGAGGAATACGCCACCATGCCGCCCGGGGCGAACCCGCCACCGGAGCTCGAGCAGGCACCAACGATGGCGCCGCCACGCTTTGAGCACCTCCAGGCTGCCGTCGGCGGGCCACCGCCCCAAGCGTTTTCAGAAGAAGAGGGTCCGACGAACAAGGTGCCGCAGATGCTGGGCCGGCTAGAGACGCGGCGAAAAGCCGTTCCGGCGAGCCGGGGGTTGCAAGAGCACCATAGCGACACGGACCACATCGACCACGCTGTCACGCGGGCGCCAAAATCCACGCAGCTCGGTCTGGCGCCGGTGTTCGAGATGTTGCCCGACGAGGGGCAGGATGGAGAGGAAATGCCCCGAGCAGTGCGCAAGCCGACTCCGCCGCCGCCCCCGCCCGCGAGCCGAAAACCGGGACCGACTCCGATGTTCCAAGAAGACGAGCACTTCGAGCCCGAGCTGGCACGGATGCTGGAAGGCCCAGCCACTCTGCTGGCACCGGCACCAACCTCGCACGGCATGCCCGCGTGGATTCACGTGTTGCTGCTCGTGACCGTCCTCGCGGGGCTCGGCGTATTCGGATGGCAGCTCTGGTTGCGGAGCAGCCCCGACACCGTGGCGTCTTTGAAGGCTGGCTTTGGCAACAACTCGGAGGCCGAGGGCACGAAGGGCCCGATCACGGGGCCAGTCAACGGGCTCGAAGCAGAGCCTGCGGCCACGCCGGTCGAGGCGGCCGAGCCCATCGCCGACGAACCAGTAGCCGTCCAGGCCAAGGCCGAGACGAAGCCCGCCGCGAAACCGGCTGAGACAGAACCCGCGGCGAAACCGGTCGACACTGAAGCCGCTGCCAAGAAACCGGATCCGCTGGCGGTTCCGACCCATAACTTACCTCGGGACCCGGGAAAGGCCTCGGATGTGCTCGTGCACCGCGCGCTCCGCATGATCCGGCGCGGTGAGCTTCGCCTCGCCGAAGCGACACTCGATCGCGCCTGGGAGCTGGACCCGAAGAACCCGCAGGCCATGGCGGGATACGCGCAGCTATACATCGCCAAGAAAGAGGGCGACCGGGCAGCGAAGTGGGCGAAGAAAGCCGTTCGAAAGCGATCGCGCCGGACCGAGTATCACATCCTGTACGGAGACGCGCTGGAGCTACAAAGCGACACGGACGCGGCCCGCAAGGCATGGCGAAAAGCCCTGTCGCTAGACCCGGGAAACAGGGCTGCTCGGGCCCGCCTGGCCAATTAGTTGCCTACTCCGAAGCGTCGGGCCTAGCGTCGGGCCATGGCGAGACGATTCTGGTGGGTGGGCTTATTGGTTGGGCTGTATGGCTGCTTGATACAGAACCTCAGCCCGGAGACGCGAATGCGCGATTCGGTGATCGAGCTCAACGAAGGCGCCCGCTGGGGACGCATGGACGTTGCGAGCGGATTCGTTGACCCGCCGTTCCGACCCCAGTTCAAGCTCTCCCACATGCGCTGGGGCCGCGACATTCAGATCGCCGATACCGAGATCCTCGGCATGAACCCGCACACCGATGAAGAGGGACTAGGCGCGTTCTCACGCGTAGCCGTTCGCTGGTACGATCAAAGCACGATGGTGCTGGCGAACACCGTCATCCGGCAGACGTGGAAGAAGCACAAGCAGACCTTTCTGCTGACCAATGAGTCGGTCGAAAGCGGGCATCCCGACCTCCTCGTGATCCCGGACGTCGAGCAACCGGCTCGACCTGGAGTAAAGCAGAAAGAGCACGAGAACTTCGACGACGACTCTCAGTGGAGCAGCGTCTACTGAGTCAGTCGATGCCGACTGCGCTTCGCACTCGCTGAATCGTCGCGTGCGCGATTTGGCGCGCTTGACCGGCGCCGGCATGGAGAATCGAGTCGAGTCGCTCCTCATCGGCGCGAATCGACAGATACGCTTCTCGCTTGGGACCGATCTCCGCCTCGATCGCTTGGAAGAGATCTTCCTTGGCGTGACCCCACCCGTAGCCTCCCGCGGCGAGCTTCTGCTTCATCTCCGGCGCCTGGTCGGGCGCGACCAACTGGTAGAGTTCGTAGACCGTGGACCCTTCGGCCGCTTTGGGATCTTCGAGGCTCTCAGAGCTCGTTTTGATGCCCATGATCACTTTGCGAAGCTTCTTCGGCGACTCGAAGAGCGGGATGCCATTTCCTTTGCTCTTGCTCATCTTCTCGCCGTCGGTGCCAGGGACGAGCGGGGCATCGCTGATCAACGCCTCGGGGACGACGAGGGTGTCCTCGCCGTACAGATGGTTGAGCCGCATCGCGACGTCACGCGTGAGCTCTAGATGTTGTTTCTGGTCTTTGCCGATCGGCACGACGTCGGTGTCGTAGAGCAGAATGTCGGCCGCCATGAGAGCTGGGTAATTGAAGAGGCCTGCGTTGGGCGACTCGCCGCGCTCTAGCGCGTCCTTGTACGCATGACCGCGCTCGAGCTGGCCGGCTGCGAGAAGACAGCTCAACACCCAGGTGAGCTCGAACACTTCGGGAACATCGGACTGCCGGTAGAGGAGCGTTCGCTCCGGGTCGAGGCCACACGCAAGCCAGGTGGCCGCGACATCGCGAATGTACCCACGCAGCGCGTTCGCGTCGCGAATCGTGGTCACCGCATGGTAGTCAGCGATGAAGTAGAGAGTGCGATACTCGTCGACGAGCGACAGCGCCGGGCGAATCGCGCCCAGGTAATTGCCCAGGTGCGGCAGGTGCGTGGGCTTGATGCCAGTGAGGGAGGTCTTCACGGGGCGTGAGGTTGTCCCATGTGGACATGCACGGCAACCGGGGTAAGGTGGCAAGCTCCAAAAGAGGAAGCATGACAACTCGCCCGTTCAAGGTCTTGGGAATCCAGCAGGTGGCCGTCGGCGCGGCCGACAAGAGCGCCCTTCGCCGGCTATGGGTCGACACTTTAGGTCTCGCCCCGCACGGGAACTTCAAGAGCGAGAAAGAGAACGTCGACGAGGACATCGTGACGATGGGCGCGGGGCCCTTTACGGTCGAGGTCGACCTGATGCAGCCCATCGACCCTGAAAAGAAGCCTCGGGTCGACACGCCCCCTCTCAATCACATCGGTCTCTGGGTCGACGACATCGACGTCGCCGTGCAGTGGCTTGGCAATCGGGGCGTGCGATTCACGCCTGGCGGGGTTCGTGCAGGCGCCGCCGGCCACCGCGTATGCTTCATCCACCCCAAGGGCAACGAGGCGGCCCCGATCGGCGGCGAAGGCGTGCTGATCGAGCTGGTCGAAGCGCCGGCAGAGGTGCGCGAGGCGTTCGAGACGATCGGTCTCGCTTCCAAGCCAGCTTGATGTCCGGCTTCGGCGGGATCGATCCACGGCTCGAAGTCGATCACGGGTTCGGCGCCCCGGCCCTCTCCTGCTCGAGAAGCAGCTTCCGGGCCATTTCGTATTCAAAGAAGCTCACCATCTTCGTGTCGAGGACACGCTGAAACTGGTCACGCGCCGCTTGACGGTCACCGGCGATGAAGAGCCGCGAGCCTTCATAATAGAGCGCCTCCGTCTCCTCACCGAGACTCGAGGCCACGCTCATGAGACCCGCATAGTCGAGCTCGCCAGCTCCGAAGCTCGCGAGTTTACCCCACCAATTGGAGCTATCCCCGAGGCGCCGAAAAAGGTCGGTGTGCTCTTCGGCTGGCGGTTCGCCGGCGCGGGCGGCGATGAGCTGAATCCAAAGCGTGAAGTACACCTTCCACTCGGGAGGCAAGGTGAGATGTAGTTGCGACCTACGCCAGACCGTAGACGCGAACTCGTAGTCGGGCGAGGCTGAGACGAGGTGCGCGAGGATGCTCGCGTACACGTCACGCCACTGTGGCGCATGCGACATCGCATTTTCGAACGCATCGACTGCCGCTTCATGACGGCCGAGTTGGTCGAGAAGAACGCCGCGTCGCATTTCAACGATCGCGGCGGTCGGCCCCTCGACCTGGTCGCGCGCCTGGTTCCACGTCTCGAGCGCGCTGCGGTACCGAGCCGTCATCTCCTTGGCTTTGCCTCGAGCGCGCGCCGTGTTGCCCAAGTTCTCGAGGATGTCGGCACGCTGAAGGTCGTCGGCAAGCGAGTTGGAAGGCGCCAGCGCTAGGGCGCGAAGGTAACGTTGCTCCGCCTCTTGCGGACTACCCGCGCGCTCGAGCAGCAGCCCGAGCTGCGTCAAAGCTCCCGCGTTCTCGTCCTTCTCGAGGCTCTTTTCGAAGCGTTGTTGGGCCTCGGCGACGTGGCCGGCATTCATCTCCAACATGCCAATGAGGAACTCGAGTTCATTCGGCGCAATGGGCGGACTGGAGTGTGGCCACCGTTTCTGCCGTTCGGCGAGAATGGTCTCGGCCCCGCGTGCGAGGGCGCTGGAGCGCTCGGGGTGCGGGTCGGCCAGCCGGGTTTTGATGAACTCGTCGAGCTGGCCGAGAGCCTCGTCGTAGAGCTCGATCATCTCGGGAGCGAGCTCGATCGCGATCACGTACCAGGCGGTTGCGTCGGCAAAGTGCTCAGAATCAGCCGACACGCGAGCCATGCAGGTGGGAAAACGATGGTCCTTGGGGAACCGGGCGAGCGCCGAGCGGCAGAGACCGGCTGCGACCTCGGGCCGCGCCACGCGATACCCCTCGACGAGCTCGAAAGTCGCTGCGGCGCCCGACTCATCGGGGCTGCCCGCCGTCCGTAACAGGTCGAGGAGGCGAAGCTGAAGCTCGCCACCCGGGCCCATCGACTCGACCTTCGTGATGGCAGACTTGATGTCGCCGTACGTGAGGTAAACCGCCGCAACATTCAAAGGCGCTAGCCTGAGTTGGCGCTCTCCGCCTATGCCAAGGCGGTGGCGATTTTCGGTTGTCTCGGCAGAGACTGCGTCACGTCCGGCGATGTGCAGGCCGGCAAGGGTGTCGAGAACTTCGGGCGCAGGGGTCAAGTCCGCGTGGTCGATCCACACCGAAATGAGGCCAGCATATTGCTCGGAAACCGTGTCGAGGTTTGCGCGCGATTCGCGTCCCCAGGTGGCGATCTCATCGTAACGACGCTGATAAAGCTCATCCCCAGTCAAGCGTTCGAGAATGAAATTCGCGGCGAGAACGTACCCCTCGTCGCCAAGGCGTCCGCCGCGGTCTGCGATGTGCTCCGCAATCGGCTCGACGTATTTCGGAAGAACGCCCGACGCGTAGTCCGATGGAGAAAGGAACATCGTCAAGCGGCTCACCTCGAGGACCACTCCTTCGTAGTCCCCGACGTCGGCAAGGCTCTGCGCCTGGGAAAGCACCGACGCGATCAGGCGATCTCGTAGCTCGAGCCGCTCCGGGTTGTCGATCGACATCCGCAAGAAACGCCTCGTCGCGTCGGGATACTCCGCCTGAGAGACCGGCTCTGCGCTCTGGACGCGGGTACCAGCGGTGGTCGATTTGGAGTGGGCACACGCGACCGTGAGGCTCAGCAACCCAAAAATGAACAGGAAACGAATCCTCATGCTGCCCAGCCGCTATAGCAGGGTCGGCCGACCAGGGAAGGCTCATATCTTGCCTGGGACCCAGGGGAACGTGTCAGGCTACGCGTTGTCGTGGGCGGATATCTGCGAGCTCTGGTCATCGCGCTGGCGGTCCCTGTCCTGAACTATCTGTTCATGGGGCTCGCGGGTTTTCTGCAACTGAGAAGCTGGTCGGGGACCTGGGGCGAGGCGATCCAGGCCGCTGCCCAGGCGCCACTGAACTACGCGCTGGTGCAGGCCGCGAGCGTCGGGGTCATCTTCATCGTCGCCTTTCCCCACCGAGGGCGCGAAGGCGGGCTCCTGGAATCGGTGCACGTGCGCCCGCTAATCGGAGGCATCGTTGCCCTCAGCTTCATCGCCGGGGCGTTCATGCAGCTGCCGCTCGCGGAGGTTGGAAACCTCGTTCAAGAGGTCTGGCCGGCTAGCTTCGAAGAGCTGGCTCGGCGCCACAGGCTGATCAACCCCAAGACCTGGTGGGCTGGAGTCTCGACGCTGCTGGCACTCGTCCTGGTGGCGCCGGTCACCGAGGAGCTGCTGTTTCGGGGCTGGTTGCTCCAAGACCTGAAGGAGCAGTACGGAAAAACACGGGCGTTGTTCTGGAGCTCGGCGCTATTCGGTTTGGTCCACATCGAAGCCGCCGCCATCCTCTATGCCGCGCTCGGCGGGCTCGTGCTCGGCGCGGTCGCCCTCCGAACGAAATCCACCTTGGCGCTCGTTCGCATCGAAGGCTTCAACACCCTCAGCCACCAGGTCGAACACATTAGCTGGTGGCTGCTGTTGCTGTCGGTGCTCGGAGCAGCCGTCGCGCTGAAGATCATGTGGAACTCGACGGAGGACGGCTAGCGGGGGACCCTGTGGAAACTACACGATCGGAGAACGGCTCGCGACGCACGTGCTCGCGATCGGGCACCCCGGTCGCGCCCTATACGCGTTCGACGTCGATGACGCCCTTGAGCTTCGCGACGCCTCGCATGATCTCGCGGAGGCGATCGATGTCGCCGATTCGGAAGTGGAACATGTTTTCTGCGCGGCCGTCTTTCGACAGGCATGACGCTTCGCTGATGCTGATGCCGTTGGAGGAAAAGACGGACGACACCGAGGCTAGGATTCCCGCGCGGTCGTCGGTCATGACGCGCAGCGAGACCGGAAGGTCGACGTCGATATCGTCGGCCCACAACCTCTGCGATGCACCGAAACCCCGCGACCGCGGGTGATCCAGCCGGTCACGGGATCGCCCGGAACGGGAGTGCAGCACTGGGCGAACCGCACGAGCAAGTTGTCCATGCCTTCAATGCGGATGCCGGCACTGTCGACATCACCGGCTACACGCTGAACCGTCCGCTCGAAGAAGCTGGGACGCAGGCTGTCACGCTCGGTGTCCTCGCTGGG
>JAFDFW010000119.1 GCA_019309605.1 Deltaproteobacteria bacterium
CCCGTCTTCGATCCTCCAGTTGCCGCCTGTCTTCTCGTAGGCGCTGCCGAGTTGGGTGCGTTCGAAGTCGTCAGTGAAGGCAGAGCCAATACCGGGATCGCCTTGGGGCGTGCAGGCTGCAAGCAGCAGGCAGGCGGCAGCGCAAGCCCCAAGGGCGCAGCCCGGCGCAAAGCGCCGCCAAGCCCGCGCGAAAGCGCAGGGTGCGGCAGGGAGGACTACGGGCGGGGGCGGGCGGGTGGTGTAACAAAACCAAGAACGTACGCTACTCACGGACACCGTCGCTGGCACTGGCACTGGCACTGGCACTGGCACTGACACTGACGCTGACGCTGGCGCTGACGCTGAAACGGGGTCTCGGTTACTCCGGATCGGTGCATCCATCTTCATCCAGATCCCGCCCCTCGATCGCTTCCTCGTTCGGACACTTGTCGTCCGCGTCCGGAATGAAGTCATTGTCGTTGTCCGGATCCATGCACCCGTCTTCGTCTTCGAAGCCGTCGATGTCCTCTGGCAGTCGGGGGCACTCGTCTCGGGAGTCGGGGATTCCGTCTGCGTCCATGTCGTCGGTTGCGGGAGACCAAGAGACGCCGACGATCGCGCGGAAGCGTGGTTGACCGAGGCCGCGGACGAAGCCCATGCCGACCGCGGCCGTCAGCGTCACGGCCTTCTTGGTCCAGCGGACACCGATATCACCTTCGAGGGTGTTCGTGCTTCGACCACGAAACGCGCTCGTCCCGCGGATCTCCAGAAGACCGAACAGATCTTTGGCGGGAGGAATCGGGGGCTTCAATGAGAACCCGTATTGGAACTCCTGCCAAAGCGCGTCGACGCCGAAGCTGCGTTCGTTCACGCGGTAGCGCCAACCGAACATCGTTCCTGCACCCATGCCAAGAAGATGGAAGTCGCCGAGGAGCTGCGCGTCGAACGAAAACTGCCCCTCGCTCGCATACAAGCTGGTGCTTCCGATCGGCACCGGAATCGTGAGCAGCAAAGCCAAGCCCGGCCCATCGGGACGGCTTTGCGTATCGACGGTCTTCTCTCCGAAGAAACGCACCTTCGTGGTGAAACGCGGGTCCTCGACAGCGAAGCCGGTAAACGACGTCCGGCCGTTTACCAATTCTGCGGTCTCCCCGCTTTGATAGAGCACCAAGGGAACTTCCAACGCGAGCGACCAGCGGCCAAATAGCCCGACCTCAAAGAACAGGTCCCCTGTCATTCGGTGGTCGATGACCTGCTCTCCGGTTCCGTCGGCGTACCCGATACGAAGCGGCCTGTCAGAGTACCACGTGAAGAGACCGAGATTGAATCGGGCGTGCCCCGGCGTGGCACTACCCTGCATCCCCAAGAAACCAAACCGGTCGAGTGTCGGACGGAAGCGCTCGATGTTGAGCGCCTGCGCAGAGGCGGATGCCGACGCGGCGAGCGTCAAGGCGATGCAGAGGAAGGCTACGAGACGCGCCATGCGACCTAGCTCGTCCCCAGCAGATGGGACGTGCGCACGTTCTTGAGCGCCGCCAGCATGCTCTGTCGAACTTGCGGCGCGCGCTTCTCGAGGTCGTCGAGCATTTCCTTGACCTGCTGACGCCAAAGGTTCTCCTGCGAGCCACAGAGGTTGCATGGGATGATCGGGAAATCCAAGTGCTCGGAGTATGCAGAGATGTCTCGCTCCGACGAATAAAGCAACGGACGAATCACCGTGTTGCGGCCGTCATCGCTTACGAGCTTCGCAGGCATGGCGCTCAGCGATCCGTTGAACATCATGTTCAGCATGAGCGTCTCAATTGCATCGTCGCGATGATGTCCGAGCGCAATCTTCGAGCAGCCCAGGCTCTGTGCGACGTTGTAGAGAATGCCGCGGCGCAGCCGGGAGCACATGCTGCAATAGGTCTGCCCCTCTGGAATCACCTTGGTCACCACTTGATAGGTGTCCTTGCGCACGATCTGATGTTCGTAGCCCTCATCGCGGAGCCACGCCTCGAGCGCCGTTCCATCATAGCCAGGCTGCCCCTGATCGAGATGCACTGCGATAATCTCGAACGGCACGGGTGCTCTTTGACGCGCGCGCTCGAGCAGATGCAGTAGCGTGTAGCTGTCCTTGCCACCGCTGATGGCAACCATGACGCGATCGCCGGGCTCGATGAGCTCGTAGTCCGCAATGCAGCGCCCCATCTCGTGAGCGAGTCGCTTTTCCAAAGTGGCCTGACCCACGCGCGATGGGTACCCGGCGAGCGCCTGCCCCGCAAGGCTCCGAGAGCATATCTCATAACCCCCTCGGTCGTTTCGCTTGCGGGGGCACGTCAGATGCCGCCATCCCCTCACGCTCGAAATAGCCTTGCTATTCCTCGGTTCGTGGACGCGGCATCTGGCGCACCCGTGCTGCGCGATCCTCGGTCGGGGGTTATGAGATATGCTCTAGTCACTTGGCTCTTCGAAGCGTGACGGCGCGAGCGTGCGCCTCGAGACCCTCGAGCCGGGCAAGCCCTTCGAGGAGATCCGCCTGGCCATCAAGTGCCTCGCGTGAGTACCGAATCAGCGACGATCGGACGACGAAATCATAGACACCCAGCGGCGACGCAAAGCGGACGGCCCCACCCGTGGGCAGCACGTGACTCGGCCCGGCTGCGTAGTCCCCGGCGGCTTCCGGGGTGTGGTAGCCAAGGAATATTGCGCCAGCAGCTCCGACCCTGTCGAGCATCGCTTCGGAATCGGCCACCGAAAGGCTCAAGTGCTCTGCCGCCAACGCGGTCGCTGCTCGACCCGCCTCGTCCAAGTCATGGACGACAAAGCAATACCCGTTGTTGCGCACCGCCGCCTCGGCAATCGCTCTTCGAGGAAGTGCGGCGAGCTGACGTTCGAGCGCGGCGTCCACCGCGTCGGCCTGTGCGCGCGAGAGCACCACCGCGAGCGGATACGCAGCCTCGTCATGCTCGGCCTGAGATAGTAGATCGGCAGCGACGATCTCCGGATTGGCCCCATCATCGGCGACGACGAGGATCTCGCTTGGCCCTGCGATCGAATCGATGTCGACGACGCCGAAGACGAGCCGCTTCGCGCACGCGACGTAGATGTTTCCGGGACCGACAACCTTGTCGACGCGGGCAACCGACTCGGTGCCATACGCGACGGCCGCAATGGCCTGCGCTCCACCTGCGTCGACCACCTCGGTCACCCCGGCGATGTCGGCTGCGGCCAAGACCTCCGGGGTGGGGTTCGGTGTAGTCAGGACGATTCGCTGAACGCCGGCAACCGTCGCCGGAATGGCAGTCATCAGCACGGTGGACGGATATCGAGCCTTGCCGCCTGGCGCATACACCGCCGCGGCGGCTACCGGTTGGACCCGTTGGCCCAACTCGATGCCGTCCTCTTCGTAACGGAACCCCGTCTCCCGCTGATGCTCGTGGTAGCGGCGAATGCGGTCGCCGGCTGCTTCTAGCGCCTCACGAATGCGCGGATCGACCGCTCGCGCCTCTTTCACCCATGCGTC
The DNA here is from genome assembly GCA_019309605.1 of Deltaproteobacteria bacterium. Taxonomy (GTDB): domain Bacteria; phylum Myxococcota_A; class Polyangia; order Polyangiales; family Houyiibacteriaceae; genus SG8-38. Next base: position 3,485 of record JAFDFW010000119.1, read on the forward strand.
GCGATTCAAGACGAGCGATTGAGGGCGTCGGCGGTCGAAGCGCTCGGTGTATTCCAGAACCGCCTCATCGCCCCGCTCACGGACCGCGTCGAGAATCGCGCGCACGTCGGGCTCGACGCGGGCCAGATCTTCGTCGCCACGCCGACTCAAAGACGCTAGCGTGTCTTCATAGCCAGCCTGGCCCTGTTCGAGGATCGTGAGCATTTGCTGGTTCTAGCGGGCCGGACAAAGGGGTCAACCACGCGACCTTGCCCTCCGGGGCGGAAAGTGCTCAGACTTCGCCGACCATGAACGTACGCCTGCACAACACCCTGACGGGCCAAAAGGAGCCCTTCGAACCGGCCGAACCCAATCACGCCCGCATCTACGTATGCGGCCCGACGGTGTACGACTACGCACATCTGGGCCACGCCCGTTGCTACGTCGTCTACGACGTCCTCGTTCGGCACCTACGCACCATTGGAATGCAGGTCACGTACGTCCGAAACATCACCGATGTCGACGACAAGATCCTCAAGCGCGCCGCGGAGTCCGATACGGAGCCGACCGCGCTCGCCGCACGTTTCGCCGCCGCGTACTCGGAGGACATGCACCGGCTTGGCAACCTCGACCCCGACATCGAGCCACGCGTCAGCACACACCTCGAAGACATCTTCGCGTTGGTGCAGCGGCTGGTCGATGGCGGCCACGCGTACGTCTCAGACGGAGACGTGTACTTCTCCGTCGAGTCCTTCGCCGACTATGGCAAGCTCAGCCATCGCGACCTCGCACAAATGAGGCTCGGGGCTAGCGAGCGGCTCGACGAGGCCAAAACCGCACGCAAACGGCACCCCGCCGACTTCGCCTTGTGGAAAAAGAGCGAAGACGATGGATGGGGTTGGGAGAGTCCGTGGGGGCGCGGCCGACCTGGCTGGCACATCGAGTGCTCGGCCATGTCGATGAAACACTTGGGCGATACGCTCGATCTCCATGGAGGCGGCTTGGATCTGGTGTTTCCACACCATGAAAACGAGATCGCCCAGAGCGAGGCCGCGACCGGCAAGCCGTTTGCGCGATGTTGGATGCACAACGGTTTCGTCGAGGTCGACAAAGAGAAGATGAGCAAGAGCCTCGGTAATTTCTTCACCGCGCGAGACTTGTTCGACCGCATCGAGCCGGAGGCGATCCGTTACTTCATGATGACGGTGCACTACCGCTGCCCGCTCAATCTCGATTGGACGCTCGACGACGCCGGCAACGTGACCGGGTTCCCGCAGTTCGAAGAAGCGGAGCGGCGGGTGGCCTATCTCTACAAGACGAAGCAGCGGCTCGAAGGGCTTCCCCCGAAACGCGTGGTCGATGGTAACGGGCCTGTCTCGCAGGAGATCGCTGGCTTCGCCGAGGCGTTACGTGAATCGTTGGACGACGACCTCAACATGCCCGTCGCGCTCGCCAAGCTGGCCGACTTCCTCAAGGCGGTAAACGAGCTTTGTGACCAGGCAATGAAGAAGAAGGGCAAGGTGGCCCGGAGCTCAGTGGAGCAAGCGCAGGCAGGATTCCGCGCGCTCGAAGCCGAGCTCGGGGTCGGCGCGGAGGCTGCCGACGTGATCCTTCTGCGGATCCGAGACCGAGGGGCCAAGGCGCGCGGCTTGGATGCGGCAGCGATTGAGCAGCAAATCAAGGACCGCACAGAGGCCAGAAAGTCGAAGGCCTTCGCGGAGGCCGACCGTATTCGGGACGAGCTCGCGGCACGGGGTGTGGAGCTGCTGGATGGGTCCGAAGGGACCGGTTGGACCATCGCGGACTGATGAGAATATCAGGTAGGCTGCTCTGGGCAGTGCTAAATTGAGCCTTTCTCAGCACTTAGCGACGACCCAAATCTGTCGCTGGCTTGTTCCGTATGGCACCCTGATAGTTCCTTGGAGCATCAAGCTTTGACCTCGTCCGTCCCAAAGCCATTGGCCGAAGGCACTTTGAGTGCCACGCCATTCGGCCACGTTCTGTTGTCGATCCAGAAGAAGGGGCTTTCGGGAACACTTGCGGTCTGGCCGGACGACGATCGAGGCGGACAGGACCGGATCTTGTTTCGAGCCGGCGCTCCAGCCGTCGGTCGATTCCTCGACCCGGCGGCTGACCTCGAGCGCGGCATGCTCAGCGTCTTCCATCGGGACAAGGGTCCGTACGCATTCTACGAAGCGGACTTGGTTGGCGATAGCGCCGGCGCGCTCCGCGGGCAGGTCGACGTTCTAGCGCTCATCGCGACCGCTCTTCGCGGCGACGTCCCGAAGGACGCCATGGTGCGGGTGATTCGAAAGCTCGGCCTCGAACGACAGCGCGTGAAAAAGGGAGCCCCCTTGGCGAGGCTCGCGCTTCAGTCGAACGAGATGGCGTTCGTCGAACTGATGCGTGCAGAGCCGGCAACCGCCGCGATTCTCATCGAGCAGTTCGGTGATCCGAAGGTCGCACAGCGCATGCTCTACTTGCTCGCGATCACGGAATCCCTGGAACCATACCGCCCGGTTTCACAACAAAAGCTCAGAGCGGTTTCGGCCTCTTCGCAGCGCACGCAGCGTGCGTCGTCTCCTCCCGGAGCGCGCAACTCTGTGAGTTCTTCGGGAAGCATGTTGCCCCCGACGGGCCGCGGATCTAGGCCACCCGGAATGCGCAACTCGAGTCTTCCCGGAGGCGATTCCGTGTTGCCGGCGTCTATTAGCAATATGCCTCCGGGGAAAACGCTTTCGGGCGAAATCGTCGCGCCGCGCCCCATGCCGGGACAGCCTCCTGCCGGGTTGGACGCGGAGCACCTGGAGCGCTGGGAAGAGGTCGCGCGAGTCGTCGGAATGATGGACCGTCAAAACTACTTCCAGATGCTCGGCGTGAAGGAATCGGCCGACAGCAACGAGATCAGCAAGAAGTACATGAGTCTTGCGAAGATATGGCACCCCGACCGCCTGCCCCCGGAGCTTTCGGAGTTGCGCCCTTGGGTGGAGGAGATCTTCCACCTGTTGACCGTGTCCAGCGATACGCTCGGCGACACGACCAGAAGGTCGACGTGCTGGTAAAGCGCCGACGGTACGATGACGCGATGGAGATTTGCGACGCCGCACTGGCGGTCGTTCGCAAGGAAGCCGACTACCCGGCCATGAAGGCGTGGATCCTCCTGCTGCGCGACGGCGTCGACGACGAAGGCGTCGCCGACCAAATCCGCGACCTGCTTCGCAAAACCTTCGCGATCAACCCAGACCACGTGCAAGGCCACTTCGTACGCGCCACATTCTTGAAGAGACAGGGCGACCACGACAA
>JAFDFW010000735.1 GCA_019309605.1 Deltaproteobacteria bacterium
CTAAGTGCTTCCGGCTAGCCACGCGAATTGGTACGCGCCTTGCTTCGCTGCCCATCGTGAAAGCGAAGGGAGCGTGTCATGAAGGTACATAATTACAGCAAGGTTCTGGGGTTCCTGCTTGTTGGATCGTTTGCTTTGCCCGTCTCGGCTCAAGTCGAGGAGGTGGGCGAGCCCGCACTGGAGGCGGAAGCCGCTGTAGAAGCTGAAGCGGTCGCAGAAGCCGAGGTCGCAGAGGAAGTGGCAGAAGCCGAGGTCGCAGAGGAAGTGGCGGAAGCCGAGGTCGCAGAGGAAACACAGACTTGGACCACCCCGAAGAGGAACCAGGTGTTCTTCCGAGGCGCGTACTCGCGGCTGAGCAAGAACCGCGGCACCGAGGTGTTCACGGATACCGGCAATGGTTTGGGGGCGGGCCCCGCCAACGACGATCAGGGTGGATTCTCGATTGCCGCCGGCCTCAACCTGGCGCTCACGGATCCCGCGGACATGAAGGGCTTGGTTTTGCTCGGAGAGATCTTCGTCGAGTACTCACGCTTCTCCAAGAAGACCGTGCTTCAAACGACCAGCGCGCTCCTTGGAGGCACCGATACGAGCGATGTCCACGTCACCGAACTCAACGTGACCATCGCACCCATGCTTCGATACGACGGGTGGAAAGTGGTTCGCCCGTTCTTCATCCCGATAGGACTGGCGTTTCTCGTGAACTCGCCGCCGTCGAACGACACGACCTACTTGGACGTCGGCCTTCATTTCGCGGGAGGATTCGACTTCGCGTTGATTGACGAAATCAGCTTGGGCGTCGACGTTCGCTACACCTATGCGTTCGACCAGTCCAACACAAACAACAGCTATCTGTCGACCGGGGTCTACGCGAGCGTCAACTTCTGATCGTTCTCGCTGCTCATCTACTGACATTCTATCCACCCCAAATCCATCAAGGTGATGCTAAGATTCCTCGGCACCCCGGGAGCTGAGGGAGCCATGAGAACATCCAATGCATCTACGCTGCCGGTCGTGTCGGTGGTCGGGCGATCCAATACGGGGAAGACGACCCTCCTCGAAGGTTTGCTTCCGGCCCTGAAGGCGGCGGGCTTGCGGGTGGCCGTGGTGAAGCATCATCATCACACCAGCTCCTTTGACACGCCTGGCAAGGACACTTTCCGGTTCGCCGAAGCCGGTGCGGATCTCGTCGTAGGCGTGAGTCCTGTCCAGGTAGCAACGTTCACCAGGGAAAAGGGGTCGGATGACCTCGACTCGGTCATCGCCCATCACTGCGTCGGCTACGACCTCGTGCTCACCGAGGGTTACAAGCGCGGCGTGTACCCGAAGATCGAGGTGCACAGGGCCGAACTGAATGCCGATCTCCTGTGCGACTTTGGTGAGATGTTGGCGCTCGTCACGGATACCGACTGGCCTACTGATGTCCCACAGTTCGCACTCGACGACTCCGTCGGCCTCGCCGCGTTCATCGCGGCGTGGTTGGGAAGCGACTAGTAGAGCATGGAGGTCGTCGCCTCGATGGGACCTGATTTCCGCCTGGGCGACGTGGCGGCCTATGCGCGTCGGGTCGAGTCCCTGGGTTACGACGCGCTCTCCGTGCCCGAAGCGAAGCACGAGGGGACGCTGGCCGCCTTCGCAGCCCTGGGCGCCACGTCACGTATTCGTGTCAACACGGGCGTCCTCGTCGCGTTTGCTCGCAGTCCGATGCTTGCGGCCCAGGCCGCGTGGGACCTCCAGGACTTCTCCGACGGACGTTTCGTTCTCGGCCTGGGATCCCAGGTCAAGGGCAACGTGACCGGTCGCTTCGGAATGCCCTGGAGTGCACCCGCAGCGCGCATGCGCGACTACGTCGGCGCGGTGCGAGCCTGCTTCGAAACCTTCCAGAACGGCACGCCCCTCAACTTCGAGAGCGAGTCCTACACCCTCAACCGAATGCAGCCCTTCTTCAATCCGGGACCCTTGGAATGCGGTCCTCCCCCGATCCTGATGGGAGCCGTGGGGCCCATCATGACCCGAACCGTCGGCACGGTCGGTGACATGCTGCAGACTCATCCCACCAACAGCGAAGCGCGCTTTGTCCGGGAAGTCACCCGGCCCAGACTGGAAGAAGGGCGAAAGCGCTCGGCGCTCGAAGAGCCGGTGAAGTTGCTAGCCGGCCCTTTGGTTGCAACCGGCCGTGACCAG
>JAFDFW010000736.1 GCA_019309605.1 Deltaproteobacteria bacterium
GAGGCCAACGTGCTCGAGCAACATCACCTTCCCGAGAGCTGGACCGGCTACGACCGGATCCTCTCTTCGGCCATGCTCGAGTACCTCCCCAAGGATCGGCTCGCCGAAGCCCTCGCCGAACTCCGGCAGCGGCTCGCCGCCGACGGCACGCTCACGATCTTCATTACCCGACGCAACGCCTTGATGGTGCCGCTGATCGAGTGGTGGTGGAAGGCGAACATCTACACGCGAGGCGAGCTCCGCGAGATTTTCAGCCAGGCCGGCTTCGACTCGATCACCTTCCACCGCTTTCCCCGGCCATTCTGGCACCTGAACCTCTGGGGCCTGATCGTCGAAGCGCGAAACCCCCAAGGCTGAGTTCGATTGGCGCCAGGGGCAGGTCACAGGCGAAGCAGATGGCGGCCGAGGCCATAGTATTGTCTCGGCGGAGATTGGATCGGCAGAATGTCAGAATATGAGCAGCTAGAACGGTCAGCTGTAGAGAAGACGCATGAGTTCTTCAGCAGGCGTGCGGCGGTCTATGATTTCGCCTTCTTCAAGCTGTCGCCTTTTATGCCAGTAGTGCGGTCCATCTTGGAGGATCGGAGGGTGTTGACCTCCAATATGAAGGTGCTCGACGCAGGGGCAGGTACGGGGCTCGTGACCCGCGTTCTCTATTCGTTGGCCAGGGAGAAGGGGCTCTCGGGCATTGTCTTTCACGCGTTTGATCTCACCCAGGCGATGCTGGATGTCTTTCATCGTTGGATCCAGGCGGAAGGGGCGGAGAATGCCATCTCGACACGGGTACAGGATGTGCTTGATCTGGACACATTGCCGCAGACTTGGAGCGACTACGACCTGATCGTGACCTCCACGATGCTTGAATATGTCCCCACCGCATCCTTGGACAAGGCGGTTGCGGGTTTGCTTGGCCTTCTAAAGCCCGGCGGCAAGATGATCTGGCTTCTGTCAGGTCGCACGCTCCCGATGAGGTTTTTTGTCGGCTGGCTTTGGCGAGCCAATCTCTACACCAAGTCCGAGCTCGATGCTGTGCTCGCGAAGGCAGGGGCGGCGAATGTTGAATATCTGTCTCTCCCGCGTCCTTATCCCACAACAAAACATCTGCTGGTGGTTGAGATTACGAGAACCTGACGTCCCGTCGCTGGACGTCGCAGGGCTCCAGCTTTGACGCAACCATGACGCAACCGTGACCCAACGATTACATAGTGCGCGTTACTCTGCGCCTCAATGAAGGCGTTGTTGGTTTATCCGCGTTTTCCTACGACCTACTGGGGGTTTCAGTACGGTCTTTCTCTGGCAGGTAAGAAGGCTGCGCTTCCACCGCTCGGTTTGATCACGCTCGCGGCGCAGCTTCCTGCGAGTTGGGAGCTGCGCTTGCGCGATCTCAACATCCAGCCACTCGAGGATGCAGACTTGGAGTGGGCGGACGCGGTCTTGGTGGGAGGCATGCGCGTGCAGATGCCTTCGATGCACGAGGTCATCGCGCGCGCAAAGAGGTTGGGGCGACGCACCGTTGTCGGCGGGCCCGCGCCGAGCACTGCACCTGAGGAGTTCGAGAACGCCGATGTGGTTTTCCAAGGAGAGGCCGAGGGCCGCATTGACGCTCTGGTGTCCGCCATCGAGTCGGAGGGGCAACAACGGGTCCTCGACAGCGTTGATCGACCGGACACGTCTCTGGCTCCCGTGCCGCGTTATGATCTTCTCGAGCTGCGACACTACGCGTCCATGAGCATTCAATACTCGCGGGGCTGTCCGTTCCACTGCGAGTTCTGCGACGTCATCGAGCTCTTCGGGAAAGTCCCTCGTGTGAAGTCGCCGCAGCAGATCACTGCGGAGCTTGCGGCGCTTCACGACATCGGGTATCGGGGAACGATTTTCTTCGTGGATGACAATTTCATCGGGAACCGTCGTATGGTGAAGGAGTTTCTGCCAGAGCTGACGCAATGGCAAAGGGAGCGCGGTTACCCTTTCGAGCTCTATACGGAAGCAAGCGTCAACCTCGCCAGCGACGAATCACTCGTTACTGGGATGGTCGAGGCGGGCTTCAGCTCGGTCTTCCTGGGAATCGAGTCGCCATCGGCGGACGCGCTTCGAGAGGCGGGCAAGAAGCAAAATCTAAAGATGGATCTAGGCGAAGTAGTCGACCGCCTGACGCGAGTGGGGCTGGAAGTGATGGGG
>JAFDFW010000737.1 GCA_019309605.1 Deltaproteobacteria bacterium
AAGCGATCGCCCGCCACGCAGGCCGCAGAGCTCACCGCACAACCGCGGGCTAAGCGCATTGCGGTCGCCGCTTACTTCTTCGCCGAGCAACGGGGCTTCGCTCCACATCACGAGCTCGACGACTGGCTTGCCGCTGAACGAAGCCTCTAGGGGTTCGTACTCTCCAGCTCCTGGGCAGGCGCCTAGCGTATCGCGCTAGGTAGTATCAGTTGATCGGGCTGTATGGCGGAGCCGGCGGGCAAGCGCCAAAATCGTCGATCTCGGCTGCCACGATCTCGTTGCACGTTGCCGTAGTCCCCGGCTCGGAATCTTGGCCTCTGGTGGCACGACCGATGCAATCAAAACCGGAGCCTGTCGACAGCTTGTTGAACATCTGGCCGTCGCCGTCGAACTGCCAGCAACCCTGTTCTTCGGGCGTGCCCGTCCCCGCAACCGACTCCCAATTAAACGAGCCGTTGTCCAAGATGCCGGAGTACTGGTTGCCCTCGCCTACGAACCCCGGGGCAATCGTCCACTCGATCGTTTGCCTACAAGCGCCGGTCTGGACCAGCTCGAGCCTGACCCTGGTGTCTTGCTCGCATGGGGGGTCGCCGTCCAACACACAGGTGTAGACCTCCTCCCAGACCTCGGGTTCCACAGCGGTTCCGCCGACGGTGATCTGCGGGTCGCAGCAGTCACACATGCATTGGTGATGGCCGGTGATGGCTAGTCCGCGCGAGCAAATCGCCTCGGTGACAACCCGCCCCTCGCACGTCACGTCGGGGCAAAAGGTGTCTTGGCAGAAGAGATCGGCCTCCGTGAAGTCCTCACCTTCATCGCCCTTGGGAAAGCAGCTTCCTTCCGGGATTCCACCTTCTGCGGTGGTTTGACAACCAGTGATCGACAGCATGGTGCAGAGCACGAGACCGGTGATGAATAACGTTCGCATGTCAAAACCTCCCTGTACACGGAACGCTAGGAAGGCACTTGCGCGCGTTCAAGCGAACGATTTTCGCCATGGGTTCTTCGATCAGCGCGCGACGAAACCGCACGGCGGGCGCGACGCGCAGACTTTTCGCTGGCGTCGTCGGGAACGCTCACTCAGCCCTCTCCTAGGCCATGGGGTGCTGTCAATTGCGCAGCTGAGAGAAGGCGAAGCTTGAGTTGGCGTTGGCCCTTGTCTGCGCAGTTCGGCGGCTGAGGGCGTTCAGGTCTTGACTCGCCCCTGCCCACTGGTGCAACGTTACGGATTCGAGCAATCGTCGGCTTGCCTCGTCGCCGATCCGCTTCAAAGCGGTGGCGAGGCATGGACGCTGGCTGAAAAGGCCAAGATCGCCGATTTGAATTGGAGAATCGTCGCAGAGAAGCCGCGGGCCTAATCCTCCTCCAAAGGCCGCGATTGGGCCCATCCGGACTCTCTATCCGTCTTTCGGACGGTCCGGAGGAGCATGGTCGCCTCGGCTGAGCCAAGGGATGCGCCGTTCGAGCTGATCGAGCGCAACGATCAGCAACAACAACGCCGTGGTCACGAGCAGGGGCGTCCAGATGAGGCCCAAACCGACCATCGAACCGATGGCTGCAAGCAACCATATGATCGCGGCAGAGGTGAGCCCGTGGACCGTCGTCCCCTGGTTGATGATCGCGCCCCCGCCAAGGAATCCGATCCCAACTGCAATCTGACCGATCATCCGAGTGGGATCGCCCTGCGTTCCCACCACCGCGGCCCCCATGGAGGCGAACATCGACGTGGCGACGCAGATGAGAAGCCCCGTTCGAACTCCCATTGCTTTGCCGCGCAGCTGCCGCTCCAGCCCGATGGCTGCCCCGCAAACAGCCGCTAGGCCAATCTGTCGCCAGAACTCGAGCGTGAGAGCTGGATCATTCATGACGGGATGCCCTTAGACCGACTCGGGGACGATGTTGCACGCATCGACTATACGAGCCTTCGAGAACAGCGCACAAGCTGGCTCATCGGCAAGGGAAGATCGGCTGCACAATCGACGGCTTCGACCTCTTCGGCCGCAAGCGCGCCATCCGATCGCTAGCTGTCGTCGCCAAGAATAGGGCCGCCCGTTCGGAGTCATCCTCTCTCTTAGCCCATTGGGCCCATTCGGGAGTCCGAATTACGCGGTGCTAATCGTTATGTCGCGTGGCTCGCCGCCCTGACTGGGCCTTCGTTCTGGCTATGACGGGGAC
>JAFDFW010000738.1 GCA_019309605.1 Deltaproteobacteria bacterium
GCCTCGCTCGAGTAACTGTGTGTACTCCTTCCACAGGCTCTCCGGCACCATGGCCGGAATGGGCGAATACCGATGAACCATGCGCCCAGCATCTTCCAGCTGATGCACGGACGCTGGTCGAAGGTCGCCGAGCTGCTTACACAGCCGCGGCTTGCTGAAGTTGCGACCTACGCATGACGCCTTCACACGAATGCCCTGCTCGGCGTCCTCAAAGACGAGCCCGTTGCCATGCAGCCGAACCACCACGTCGAAGCGATCGCAGACGTTGTGCACGTCGTCCCAGGTACCGATCTCGACTGCTCGAAGTGCGGGGGCGAGGGTTTTGCGCGCCCAGCGAGCGAAGCTTTCGACGCCTTGCTGCGCTTCATAGTCCGCGGCCGGTTGGGGTAGCTCGTCGCGTTCCCGCGTCCTCGCGCGTAGCGGCCTCAGTCCGAGCTCTGCCTCGAGGGCTCGGCCGGCCTCGAAGAGCTTCTGGTGATCCCAGGCTGGTGAGTGAATGCGAAAGGTCTCTGGGTGGAGTGCGGCACCGTGTCCACCACGCCCGCCTTTGCGTGCGATCATCAGGACCCGCCGACCGACCCTCTGGCCCCGTCGGCCTCTGAAACCGTCACCTGCGAAGTCGCGAACGAGGATTGCTTGATCATCGTTGCGGTCTCCGACGATTTCTTCGCCAACGCGTTTAGGGATCCGTACGGATGTAGCGGCCAGGACGACAACGCGAACGCGGTCATCCCCGTCTATTGCCAAGACTTCGCGGTTTGTGGCGATAGTGTGGTCGAGTTTCCCGAAGAGTGTGATCCGCCGAGCGGCGCCACCACGAACCCGGACGGCTTCTGGTGTGACGCGCTGTGCAAGATCTTCCATTCTTGCAACAACGACGGCGTGATCGACCCAGGCGAAGAGTGCGACGACGGGAACACCGTCAACGGAGACGGGTGCGACGACTCATGTGTCTGGGAAACGCAGCAAGCCATCTTGAACGTATGCTGCAACGCGCCCGTCATCGGCCAGATCGACGTGGGCACGACCTACGACTACGTGCCCCTGACGCCGGTACAGCAGGGGCACACCGCGCAGATGAGGCTGACCGGAATTGTGGACCTTTCGAGCATCGGCATCGCTATCGATCTCGTCGTGATAGCTCCGTCGGACGTCGCGGTCGTAGGAACGGCTGGAACGACCTCGTCGGACACGTTGCCCATACCGACGCCGCAGTCGATCAACCCCGTAACACAACCACTTGTCTTAACCGGCACCAACACCATGCCCGTTGCGGTCGATCCGGCTGCCACTCAGGTGTGCCTCGATCTCTCGGCGATCACCGTCAACGTCGACGCCGGCTTGACTGTGGCCTGCACGACCGGAACGTGTGCCGGCGCCCCGAACACTCCGATGTGCGTCCAGGCTTGGCCATAGGCCGATGACGGGCAGTCCGACGCCCCCACGTCGCACAGACAAAACGGCGACCCACTGAGTGATCTCGAGGCTGCGGTTCGAGCAATGAAAACCCCGCCGAAGCGGGCTCTCTCATTTGTCGCGGGTCGGAATGCTCTGTTAGCCCGTCAGGCTCATGTCGAGAGCCCATGTCGTCTTCCCGATTGCGCTGCTGGGCCCTGACGTCGGGACGATCATCTTTCGCACACCTGAGTGAAGTTTGACCGCTTGCCCGGGTCTGACGAACACTAGCCCGGTGTCGCGTGGGGTTGGGTTTTGGAGTGCGTGGGGTTGTGCAGCGACCTTCTTCTTACTTGGCGCTTTTCCCCTCTATAACCTCGACGCCTACGGGCATCTGGCCCAGGGGCGCCAGATTGCCGAGTTAGGCCGTCGACCCATTCTCGTTCTGGAAACCGACTCCACAACGCTGGAGCAACTACGAATGGGGCTACGACCTCGTCACCTGGTTGATCTACGACCACTTCGGCCCGACCGCGCTGATCCTGCTCAAGTGCATGCTTCTCGCCGCGCTGGGCTACGTCCTCGTGGTGCTCGCGCGCCGCCTGGGAAGAGGTGCGGAGCTAGCTGCTCCCCTCTCAGCGGCGCTCTTGATGCTCTTCGCCCCGCTGGCTCGGATTCGTTTCACCGTGCGTCCTCAAATCATCGGCCTCGTCTTTCCTGCGGTCTTGCTCCTGGGGATCAGCACCGTGTATTCACCGGCGTCCTCGCAACGCACAAAGCGATGGGCGGTTATCGGTCTCGGCCTCCAGCAGGTTGTGTGGGTGAACACCCACGGCTCTCATCTGCTTGGCGTGCTCATCACGGGATTGTTCCTGGCGTTCTCAATCCGTACCGCCGCGTTTACGTCGATGGTCGCGCTGCTCATCCTGCAACTGCTCGCGACGGCGTGCACCCCGTTTGGCCTCACCATCGTCACCGACGCGGTGGCCCACGTGTTCCGTCCCGAATACCGCGAGCTCGTCACCGAGTGGGGGCCCTGGTCGCCGTCGCACCCGCTCTATCTGCTCATCGGCCCGGTGCTCGCCGTGATCCTCGTTCTGGCCGCGATGCGTCCGGTGACACGCTCCGGTCGCTTCGGGCTTGCGTACGGGGTCTTCTGCGTCGTCGTCAGCCTGATGGCCTTTCGATCGATCCGGTTCACCGCGCATCAACTCTTGTTCACCGCCCCATTCATCGCTGCCGGGTTGGCCCAAGTTCGCTGGATTCAGGGATCGCGCCGCTTGGTCGCCACTGCCGTCGTGATCTCCTTCACTTGGGCGATCCTCGCGGCTCCACGCCTCGAACCCTTCGTGCCCTTCGGTCTCGGAGAACCGAGGCTCGGACACGCGTTCGCGGCCGCCGAGGTGATAAACGAACACGTGGAACGACCCCGAATCCTCGCTCCAATACAGGATAGCTGGCCGCTGATGTTTGCCGTCCCAGACGGTCGCTTCCTGGTCGACGGGCGCGTCCCGTTCTACGGACCCGAGTTCATCCGAAAGGTGACCAACAGCTTCAGCGAGCCCGTCGCGTTCAGTGAGTTGCTCGCAGACCATGGCGTCAACACCGTCGTCGTCGATCACACCCGAGCCGGGCAAGCAGCCGCCGTCGAGTACCTGTGGCGTTCCCCCGAGTGGCAACTCGGGCAGGTTCAAGACCGGCAGTCACTCTTCGTGCGCGAAGGCAGCGCCCCGTCGTTGAAGCCGCTCACCATCGTCGGGCCCGGTTATCGCGTCGCTGCTCTGCTCGACGCCAACGTCACGGACGGCGATATCGAGCAAGACGCACAGCGAGTGGGCGAACATTCCAACTCGAAGGCAATCCAGGGTTGGATCCAAGGCCTCCGACACCTTCGTCCACTCGCCCGAGACGGGGCGCGCGCCGGAGTTCGACTCTACCAAACCCCAAAAGAGCAGGAAGCTGCCCGCCGTGCATATCGATCCCTGTCCAACGCCGCCGAGATCTATCGCGGCTTCACTTCTATCGAGCTTTATCGCGCGATGGCGGCGACCGCGGCGTGTGACGAGACCGAGGCGCGAGAGGCCCTCGGTTGGGCGGCGTACTCGGGAGAGACTCGGGAGACATCGTTGGCAGCGGTCGAGCTGGCATTGCGGACGGGTGACGAACCTCAGCGTGCCGCCGCAAAGGCCCACGTCGCGCGACTCTCCGAGCACCCTGACGGCGCTGCCGACCCTTGGGTGGCTGCGATATCCCGCGACCTCGAAACCCACTGTCCGTGAAGCCGCCTTCGGCGGGTCGTCAGGCTTGTTCCTCGTCGCCGTCGCTCACCAGCATCCGTTGCGGCACCGTGATCTCTCTTAGCCCGCTGGTTCGAATCCAGTCGCCCCGACTAACCCCGCTTCCGAGCGGTGATGATCATGCGTTCGGAGTCGCGGTCATAGACACGTTGATCGAAATCGCCATGGGCAACGACGGGC
>JAFDFW010000739.1 GCA_019309605.1 Deltaproteobacteria bacterium
GTGATCTGCACCGTATCGACGATCGCCCCTTCCTGGTGGGCCGCCCGCATGCTCCCCGTCGAAGGCCTCCGCTACGAGTGAAAAATGGGTCAGACGCCTTTTCCAGTCGGTTGGTATCGAGGCTGCCAGGAGCTTGACCGGCGGCCCCGGCCGCGCTACCAATGGCCTCCTTTTGCGGGAATAACTCAGCGGTAGAGTGCAACCTTGCCAAGGTTGAAGTCGTGAGTTCGAATCTCATTTCCCGCTCCAAAAGCCGGCCCCTCGGGGTCGGCTTTTCGGGTTCATGAGGGCTCGCGGAAGTCAGGTATCAAGGTTGCTGTGGCCGCGCGGACGGGGTGGGCGCTAGAGGTCTTCGGGCTTCGACGTGGGGGTCACGCCGTCGAAGGGAACGCCGTCCCAGAAGGTCCGTTCGTCACTGGCGGGATCGTCGGCGACCTCGCTCATGGCGGTGGCTTCAGTCGTATCGAAGACCATCGTGGCTCGGGTGCTCGCATCGTAGGCGGGCCAGCTCGGCATGTTCGAATGGTTCGGGTCGCCCGTCTTGGCGAATGCAAGCCACGCATCCATCATCTGCTGCGTCAGCGCCTGGGGGAGCGGGTCGGGCCCGTAGATGTCGAGCCAACCTTCGTTGCCGCTGCCGAACATGAACGCAAGCTCGGCCCCGTGCATGGCGCCGAGATCGTTGTCGGGTGACGCCGGCGCAGGTGGGGGCCAATCGAAGCGGTAGAAAAAGGTGTTGTTCGGCTGGTGGGCCAGCTGCGCTTCGAGCAAGCGAATCGCAGGGAGTCGGAAGAAGATATCCGAGCCGGCCGCGTGCGTGATCACACCCGGCTCCGCGCCAGGGCGATTTGACTCATACAGATCGATGACATCTTGGACGGTCTTGCCCTCTGGAATCGCCCGCTCGCCATAGGGAATGAACGCCAACACCACGTCGAGAGGCACGTCCGCAAGCAGATCGACGTAGAAGATCCAGAGTCGTGTTTCGTCCCTGGTCGTACCGGTCAATAGAGGAACATCGCTGGCGGCCCCCTTGGCGATCGCGTGGATCGGCGGCTCGGGGAAGACGTCGCCATCGACGACCGTTCCAAACAAGAGATCGCCCAGGAACGCCACTTCGAGCATCAGGTCCTGCGCGGTCACCAGCTCTTCGGTACTCAGGTCCAAGAGCTCGTTCAGGTCGGTGACACCCGCGGCTCCCAGGAGCTCATCGGAAACAGCCTTCGCGTACGCCGTCTCTCGCGCCGTGCTTCCCGCCCCACTCTGGGCAATCGCTTTGTGAAACAAACCCTTTGCGCTGGGCATCGCCATCAACGCGGTTGCGCTCATGCCGCCCGCCGACTCTCCAAACAGCGTCACGTCGTTGGGATCGCCGCCAAAGGCCTCGATGTGGTCGCGCACCCACTCGAGGGCGAGCTTCTGATCGAGGAGGCCCGCGTTGCCGCTACCCGGGATCTCGTCGAAGTGGCTGAAGCCGAAGATGCCGAGCCGGTACTCCATGCTCACCACGACTACGTCGCCGCGCGCGGCCAGATGCTCACCGCTGTAGAGCGGATCCTCGGTGCCCTCGTAGATCCAACCACCTCCGTGCACCCAGACCATGACAGGCCGCTTCTTGCCGTCGGCGGACGGCGTCCAGACGTTCAGCGTGAGGCAGTCCTCGCTTTGGTTGTCGTAGAGAGTACCCGTGCCCGCCTCTGCGGGCTGCGCACAGGCGGGCCCAAACTCGCTCGCGTCGACGGGGCTGTTCCAAGCATCGATCGCGACCGGCGGCTTGAAGCGAAGATCGCCAACGGGCGGCTCCGCGAACGGAAGACCGAGAAACGCGACCACGCCTTCGTCGATCAACACGCCATTCGCCATGCCAAGTGTAGTCTCGGCGGTCGTGACCGGTGGTGCGCTGCTTGCCCCGTCGCTCGAACAGGCGGTGACCGTCCATGCCAACATGCTCACACAAACCAAACTCAAAGCTCGCATCGGTCACTCCTCTTCCGGGATCAAGTCCATCACTAGGCGCTCCAATTGCCGAAACGCTTGTTCGTAGTAGCCAGGCGTGGGCTCGCCGTTGAACCCTTCGTCCTGAGCCATGCCCTCGAGGGCGTAGAAAACAACGGCGATCAGAACGCCAACATCCGCATCGGGCGGAACACCAAACGAAGTGAACAGCAGCGT
>JAFDFW010000740.1 GCA_019309605.1 Deltaproteobacteria bacterium
CGGTGCGGAGCTTCCGCGGCAGTCCTCGCAGCCGCGGTCGTTCTCGGCGCCTACGCCGCCGGGAGGGACGCCCAAGGTTGGGCGGACGACGGACGCCCCTCAGGCGCCTCAGGCCCCGCGAGCGCAAACGGGGTCAGCCGGGGCGCTGGCGTCAGCGCCAGAGATCGAACTGGATCCCACACCGGTCGAGCCGGTGCGGTCGAAGCCGGTCGCCGTGGAAGACCCATGGCCGCCTGAGCTGGCACCGCTTGGCGATGAGACATCGCCGTGTCCGCACTGTGGTGCGCTAGTGCCTGAGAACTTCCGCTTCTGTCATGTGTGTGGGGACGACCTGCACGCAGAAGCGGCCGGTGGAGCGCCGGGTGGAGCACCGGGTGGAGCTTTTGGCGATGCGCCTGCGGAGCGCGTCTCGGCGCCCGCGGTCGCCGAGGCCCCGCAAGCCGCCGCCGCACGCGCGCGGCTAGTGCTGATTCAGCCGGACGGTTCCGAAGGTGAATCGTTTCCTTTATCCGGCGACCGCACCCTGATCGGCCGCGGCACCGGCGGGATCTTCGCCAACGACGCGTATCTGTCGCCCGAGCACGCGGAGTTCCGCTTCGAGGGCGACCAGCTCGTCGTCAAAGACATGGAGAGCCTCAACGGGGTCTACATTCGCATTGAGCCCGAAGTCCCGATCGAGCTCTTCGACGGGAGCATTTTCCGCGTCGGGCAGGAGATCCTCCGCTTCGAGGGTCCTTCGGCGCCAGATCCGGCGGCCGACGGCACTCAGTACATGGGGAGCCCGCACCGTGGCTACTTGGGCCGCATCGCACTCCTGATCGGACGCCAGACCACCGGCAACAGCTATCCGATCCCGCCTCACGGCATCCATCTCGGCCGCGAGCGCGGCGACGTGGTATTTCCGGAAGACGGCTACGTTTCCGGTCTCCACTGCCGCGTCAACTCCGAGGTCGGGCACGTGTTTCTCACAGATGTGGGCAGCTCGAACGGCACCTTCGTCCGCGTGTCGAACGAGTCGTACGTCCCGCAGGGTACGTTCGTCTTGATGGGGCAGCAGCTGTTCCGGGCCGCGTACTAGTGTGCGGATCTTTTTTCTTGTGGTCGAGACACTAAGAGCGGGGGCGGGATAGGCCCAACCGCGAGGACAGGAAGTCCTCGACCCGTTCCGCGATTCGATCCGGCTGCTCGACCGGTGCCGCGTGGCTGGCTTCCTCGACCACCTCTAGCTCCGCGTTCGGGATAGCCGCCGCCATTTCTTCAGCGAGCGCCATCGGTGTGAACGTGTCGTGCTCGGCGGCCACGACCAAGGTCGGGACGCCGACATCAGGAAGGAACCCGCGCGCGTCGTGCTGGCCTGCGCATTGAAGCATCCGCAAAAACACATCGGGGTCCATCAACGCGGCGTGTTCCCAGTAGCGTTGGAAGTCCTCCTCCTGAATGCGTTCGCTATCGAGCTCCCGACCCGCACAGGCGACACGAAATGCCATCGCTGCGGGGACGCGGCCCCAGACCGCGCGCGCTACGCCGGGGAACATCCGTGTCCCTCGGATGAGGCCGGGCAGAACCTGGTCGAGCAGATCGGTACCGTGAAACGTCGTGGTGATTCGGCCGAACGTCCCGCACATGAGGACCAGGGCGCCGACGTCGTCGGGGTTCTGCCGGTAATATTCGAGGGCGACCTGAACGCCCATCGAGTGCGCTGCGACGACAGGACGCTCGAGGCCGAGTTCATCGCAGACATTTCGGAGGTCGCGGGCGAGGTCTTCGATCGACAGCTGGTCGCGGTCGACTGGAGGCCCACTGCGCCCGTGCCCTCGAAAATGCCAGTGAACCACTCGGTGGTGGCGGGCGAGACGGGGCGCGAGATACCGCCAGGCAAAGCCGTCACAGCCGATTCCGTCAGTTAGAACGACGGAGGGCTCACCCGCACCAAGCTCTTCGTAAAAGAGGCGAGAACCATCCGCCGCGTCGACAAAGCCCTCGCGGTCGTATTCCACGCTCGGGGAGCTTACTTCTTGGCGGAGTCTTCCGGGGTGTCCGGGATATCGTTGACGGAGGGCAGCTTGCGAATCTCGGGAAGGGCGATCTTCACGCAGCGCTGGACGATCCACGAGAGGGAGCGATCCAACCTTGCCGATTCGTGCTTGATGTCGTGTAGCATCGACTCTGCGCTTATCGGTCGTGGACATCGTGAAGAATCCTCCATGTGGACGCTGCACCAGCTGGCGAACGCGCCCCGTTCAACTATCTGGTGGTCCTACCCAGGGATAGATGCAGTGTCAATGATAAAGGTCTGAAGCTCATGTTCCGTCAGAAATCTGGCCGCAAAACACTCCGCCTGCTCATCGTCGGCATGCTGGCCCTCGTGCTCGTAGCGGCGATGGCATCGGAGGCGCCCGCGCGGCGCAGTCCGTTCGAGCCGCTAACGATCTTCGCGCGAGCACTGGCAACCATCGAACTGAGCTACCTCGAGCCGGTCGACCAGGAGAGCCTGGTTTACGGAGCGATTCGGGGGCTCGCCGATTCCCTCGATCCGCACAGTGTGTTCCTAGATCCCAAGGAATACGAGATTCTCAAGAGCGACTCCGAGGGCCGATTCGCCGGCGTTGGCGTCGAAGTCTCCACCCGCGACGGGTGGCTGACGATTCTTACGGTCTTCGAAGGGGGGCCCGCTGCGAAGGCCGGGCTGCAGCCGGGTGACCGATTCCTGAGTATCGAAGGGGAGGACGCCCGAGATGTGCGACTGTACGACGCGGTGCAGCGCATTCGCGGCGAGCCAGGAACGACCGTCGAGGTCACCGTCCGGCGCGGCGGGCAGGAGAAGGCGCTCGAGCGTACGCTGACGCGGGCGTTCATCGATGTCGATCCCATCGAGATGCAGCTCCTCGATGACGGCCTCGTCTACGTGCGGATCAAAGCGTTTCAGGACGGGACCGCTCGATTGCTCAGCCACGCGCTCGATCAGGCGGTGGTGGAGCGACGCAAACGGGGCGGCGTGACCGGTCTCTTGCTCGACCTCCGGGACAACGGAGGTGGCTTGCTCCATGAGGCGGTGCGGGTGAGCGATGAGCTCCTCGCGTCGGGGGTCATTGTCAGCACGCGCGGGCGCGGCGGCGAGAAGATCAGCGAGTACTCCGCCCGGCGCGCCGGGACTCGACCGAAATGGCCCATCGTCGTCCTGATCAACGAGAACACCGCGAGCGCCTCGGAGATCGTCGCCGGCGCGCTCCACGACCATCGACGCGCGGTGCTCGTTGGGGTCCGGTCGTTCGGAAAGGGCAGCGTCCAAAACGTCTTCGAGCTGCCCGGCGGCAGTGCGCTGAAACTAACGACGTACCGCTACTACACTCCATCCGGCCGTTCCATACAGGCGGAGGGGATCCGCCCCGATCTCGTGGCGGAGCAACCGCGCGCGGAGGGCGAGCCAGAGCCGATGCGCGAGGAGGAGCTGGAGCGGCATTTGGCGGCGCAGCCCAAAGAGGCCGGGGCCGAGAAGAAGCCGGTTAGCCAGCAGGCGCCGGAGGCGGGGGGCAAGGTGCCGGCGATTTTTGCGGAGGATTCCCAGGGGCAGCGGGCGTACATGGCGCTTGGGCTTGGCGGCGCCTTTGGCGCCGGGCTTCGCCCTGCGGGCTTGCGCTGCCGCCGGTGCGCTTGGGGCAGTGTCAGTGCCAGCGTCAGCGACGGTGTCCGGGCGGTGTGGGGGCTTTGCGCCGCAGGACCTTGAACACGACCCCCGGTGTTTCCCCAGCGCGACTCTCCACCTCCACGAACTCCGACAAGTCCTCGGGGAAGTATGTATCCCCGTCGACCTCCTCGTCGATCGTCGTCAAATGAAGCTCCGTGGCCAACGGTAGGGCCTCCTCGTACAAGCTCGCGCCGCCGATGATGAAGGGGCAGTCGTCGGTTGTTCTTGCGAGGGCGATCGCTTCCGCGAGGCTA
>JAFDFW010000741.1 GCA_019309605.1 Deltaproteobacteria bacterium
GGGGATTGCCGACAGCCGAGTGCTCGCTGCGATGGGAGAAGTGCCGCGCGAGGCATTCGTGCCCGACGCGCGCAAGAGGGAAGCCTACGCCGATGGCGCCGTTCTCCTCTCCCACGGGCAAACCATCTCCCAACCCCTGATGGTCGCGATGTCGCTCGAGGCCCTCAAGCTAGAAGGTGGAGAGACGGTCTTGGAGATCGGCGCGGGCTCCGGCTACCAGGCCGCAATCCTTTCGAAACTCGCAAAGAAGGTCTACGCCATCGAGATCATTCCTGAGCTGGTCGCGAACGCCCGGCGCGTGCTCGACTCGCTCGAGATCGACAACGTGGAGATCATTTGTGCAGATGGTCGCAAAGGGTGGCCCGATGGTGCTCCTTATGATGGCATCGTGGTCGCTGCCGCGGCAGAAGAGGTTCCGTCAGCGTTGCGCGAGCAGCTCAAAGAAGGCGGGCGGCTCGTGATTCCTGTGGGCGGGAGCCACGGTCAATCGCTTCAGACCTCGCGCAAGCGCGGCGACACGCTCGAAACGGACGAACTGTGTCGATGCGTCTTTGTGCCGTTGGTCTATGGCAGTTAGACTCGGGCCCGCGGAGGAGCACGCAATGAGCATGATTGTCTTTCGGTACCTTCATTTCTTGGGTATCACGTTCTGGATAGGTACCGCCGTCGCCGTTGCATTCGCCGCGTCGGCCCCCACACCGTGGGAGAGCGGCATCGCACAGGCGCTCCGCAGGGTGACGCTCCGTGTGACGACGCCATCGATGCTCTTCGCGTTCGTGGGCGGCTTCGGAATGCTGATCCCAGAGTTCACCGAGGTGTACGCGAAGCAAGGTTGGATGCACGCGAAGCTGGCGTTGTTGCTGGCGCTCGCCGGAGCGACCGGCCTTCTCAGCGGAAAGCTACGCCGATGGGCGGAGGGTCAAGACGTCCAAGGGACAACGTTCGCGCGGCTAGCAGGGGTGATCTCAACCCTCGCCGTGCTCATCGTAACCCTCGCAGTCCTCCGCCCATTCTAGGCTGACGCTGACGCGGACACTGACAGTGACGCTGGCACTGACAAAAGAGGCTCGCACAACCGCGGGCGAACTCGGAATGCGAGGCTTGACGAAACCGGTGCGTCGTCACGGTCCACAGGCGCAGTTTCTGCGCCATGAGCGGTCGGAAAGCGGCCTAATACCCAATAAAAGCAAGACTCTACAGCCTAACGGCATCCGATTTGCAAAGCTTTGTAGAGGCCCTACCGTGAACAATCAGAAGGAGGTTTCGTGAACGCCCCGCTCCACGCCCACAGCAACTCCTTTCCAAGCGCGCCTCCGGGCCAATCCAGTACCGCCTGGATAGATGGCTTGTGTGCAGATTTCTCCGGACATTCGTTCCTGCGAAAGAGCAGCGACGATTGCCCGATCCTCGGCAAAATCGCTTATGGGATCGACCGATTCGCGGTAACAGCCATGGCGATTCCGTACAAGCGCAAGATCCATCCGCATCTGTCGGACACGACATTGCAGGAGTACATCGACTATCACGCGTTCTACGCCCAGCCAGACTTCTTGAATGACCCGGGCTCTGCCTTCATTGCGCCGCCCGAAGGGCATTCCGTCATTGAGCGCGCCACACGCCGCCGCTCCTGGGACCCCAAGAGCGCGGCGCTTGCAAGCATCGACTTCTACAGCCCGTTTCAAACCCTCGACGCACGCTTCCGCGATGAGTACGCGGCGCTCGAGCCCAATGACAGAGTCGAATCGCGCGCGTGGTTTCACAAGGACGGACCTCGGCCAATCGTGATCTTTCTGCACGGCTTCTCCGCGCCGGACTATCGAATCAACAAGATGTGGTTCTCGGCACAAAAATTCTATGATGCCGGGCTCGACGTCATGTTCATGAATCTCCCGCTGCACGGCGGACGCATGCCCGCATCGGCGGCCTACCACGGCACCGCGATCGTTCAGCCCTCCCTGTGGCGCCTTGGCGAGGCCTGCGCACAGGGCGTGATGGACTTACGCATCCTGATCGATCACCTGCTGAAACGAGGCGCCCCAAAGGTCGGCATCATGGGGTATAGCTGGGGCGGCTTTCACGCCTCGATGCTGGCATCTCTCGAACCCCGAACGGACTTCATCGTCAGCGTTGCGCCGGTCGTGAGCATTGCGGATTTGGTCATG
>JAFDFW010000005.1 GCA_019309605.1 Deltaproteobacteria bacterium
GTCGCTGTCGCTGAACCCGTCGCCGACTCCACCTGCGCCAGCAGCTCACTAATGTCCTCCCCGGCCTTCCCGATGATGGCCACCGGCACGTCCGGCTCCAGCGTCTCGCCTGCCGGCACCAGGATCTTCAGCAAGACACCGCGGTCAAAGGAGCGGAACTCCATCGTGGCCTTGTCGGTTTCGACCTCGGCGAGAAGATCGTCCACGTCGACCGCGTCGCCCTCTTTCTTGGTCCACGCGACGAGTGTGCCTTCTTCCATCGTCGGGGAGAGCTTGGGTAGTCCGATGATCTTGGCCATGGCTTACTTGGAGTAGCTGACGCGTTTGACGGCGTCGATCACCCTGTCCTCCGTTGGAAGAACCTTGTCCTCTAGATTCAGTGCATACGGCATCGGCACGTCGAGCCCGGTCACCCGTTCGAGCGGCGCGTCGAGATAGTCGAATGCCTCCCGCTGAAGCCGATCGACGATTTCGGCGCCGGGGCCGCCATACGGCCAGTGCTCGTGAACCACCACGCAGCGATTTGTTTTCTTCACGCTCTGCACCATCAGCGTGGTGTCGAGAGGTCGAAGAGTGCGCGGGTCGATGACCTCACATTCGATGCCTTCCGCCGCGAGCCTCTCGGCGGCTGCCAGCACGGTGTAGTACGGGCGGCCCCAGGTCACGATGGTGCAGTCCGCTCCAGGACGCGCCAGGCGGCTCTCGCCGATCGGAATGAGTTCTTCCACGCCCTCGTCCGGCACTTCGCCCTGGACGCCGTAGAGGGTCTCACCCTCGAGGAAGACGACCGGATTGTTGCTGCGGATCGCGCTCTTGAGGAGCCCCTTGGCGTCCCGGGGCGTGCTCGGCTGAACCACGTAAAGACCCGGGATGTGGGTATAGAACGGCGCGGCGCTATGGCTGTGCTGCGAGCCCACTTGCTTTGCCGCACCGTTCGGCCCGCGAAACACGATCGGCACGTCAATCTCGCCAGCGCTCATCTGGTGAACCTTGGCGGCATTGCTGATGATCTGATCGAAGGCGACGAACGAGAAGTTCCACGTCATGAATTCGATGATCGGCCGAAGGCCAACCATCGCTGCCCCAATACCAACACCCGCAAAACCGGCTTCCGCAATCGGCGTATCGATCACGCGACGCTCGCCAAACTTGTCGAGCAGGCCTTCAGACACCTTGTATGCGCCCTGGTAGTGCCCGACCTCTTCGCCCATCAGGAACACGCGGTCATCGCGCTCCATCTCTTCGAGCATCGCTTCGCGGAGCGCTTCTCTGTAACGCAGCTCCCTCACGACCCACCCTCCGGAGCAAGCACCGTGTTCATCATCACGTCTTCGCGGGCAGGCGGCGACTCGTCGGCGAAACGCACCGCCGCGTCGATCTCTTCATCGATTTCGATATCGATATCGTCGAGCGCGTGCTCGTCGACGCCGAGCCCGATGAGCCTTTCGCGTACTAACACCACGGGGTCCTGCTGCTTGCGTTGCTCGAGCTCGGTGCGGCTCCGGTACTTCGCCGGGTCGCTCATCGAGTGACCACGAAACCGATAGGTCTGAATCTCGATGAAGGTGGGGCCTTCGCCAGAGCGCGCACGGGCGACCGCTTCTGCGATGTGCTCCTGTACGACCTCGACATCGTGGCCCTCGAGGCGATCGCCAACCATGCCGTAGCCCTTGGCCTTGATCGAGAGATCTTTGAGTGGGCTGGTTCGCTCTAGCGGGGTGCCCATTGCGTACTGATTGTTTTCACAAACGAAGACGACCGGGAGCTTCCACAAGCCCGCAAGGCTCATCGCCTCGTGGAACCCGCCGATATTGGTCGAACCGTCTCCGAAGAAGCAGATAGTGACGCGGTCTTCTCCGGCGTACTTCGACTTGAATGCCGTCCCGGCTGCCAGAGCAAGATGGCCGCCGACGATCGCCCAGCCACCGAGGAATCCCCTCTGGACATCGAAGAAGTGCATCGAACCACCGAGCCCTCGCGAGCAGCCGGTGTCCTTCCCAAAGAGCTCCGCCATCGCGGCATTGACCGACATCCCACGAGCGAGGGCAATGCCGTGGTCGCGGTAAGTCTGAAAGATGTAGTCGCGATCTTCGAGGACTTCGGCTGCCGCAACCGCGATCGCCTCTTGTCCGATGTACAGATGAAGGAACCCGCCAATGTTGCCCTTGGCGTAGTGACGTGCCGCCTCTTCTTCGAAGCGGCGAATCACCATCATCGTTCGATACTGTCGAAGAAGGTCATCCTTGTTCGGCACCAAAACCCCCATCCCGGGATCCTAGTGTAACCTTAGGGGTCTGGCATAAGAAGAAGTTGCTAATGCCATGCTCGGCTGCAACTCGATCAGGTACTCCAGGAACGATTCGCCCTGCTGTAGTTCCTGGAGTTTGCCCGCACGCCTAGGATCGACGCAATGGACACCTACAGCGCGGTACAATGGGGCACTCGATTGGCTTATCGCGGCTGAACTGCCTACGATTTAGTTGTGCGGATTTACACCTTGAGGGGGGCACAGCTCGAGGCATCCGTTCTCGGGGCGTCGAGTTCCCGGGCGCGGCCGGTCATGCGTGTGCTCGAAGAGGGGCTCGGGGCAGCCGCGCTCGCCGTCCGTGCAACGGCGGGTTCAGTCTTCGTTGGCCAGAGCCTGGAGTCGCTTCGCTGCGTTGCGGCATGTGGCCCCGACGCGAAGTTTCTGCTCGAGCACGGGGTTCCTCTCCACCGAGGACTGGCCAAGCGCGCGCTCGGCCGAAGAACACCCTTTGTCGCGGCGTCACTCGCGTCCGACCCACAGTTCTCGACACGCTCATCGCACGAAACGCAGTTGGCATTGTTGGCCTCACTGCACGACGGGATCCGACCGCTCGGAATCTTGCAGTTGGTCAACCCGAAGTCACCAGCTCGCTTCACAGCGCGTGACACGCGCGTCGTCGCTGGCCTGGCTCGCTACATCACGACATCGTTGATCCAAACCTCGTCGCTTCGGCGGCAGGAGGGTCTCGCAGCGCATGATCCGCTGACGGGGCTCCGGAACGTGCGAGAGCTCAACAGCTTGCTGACCAGGGCCGTGACCTCCGCGCGACGAGGCGAGCGCGACATGGCGCTCATGTTCGTGGACGTCGATCATCTGAAGCGCGTGAACAGCAAGCTAGGTCACGCGGCGGGAAGCGAGGCGTTGAAGCGCACCGGCAAAGCGTTGCACGAAGCGGCAGCCGGTGTGGGTGAGGTATTCCGTTTCGGAGGCGACGAGTTCGTCGTGGTCCAAAAGCGCGCCTCAAAGGAAAGCGCCCGCGCGCTAGCGGACCATCTGAGAAGTCACGTCGCAGCAAGCACAGCGGGCCCGATGCGCCCGGCAGGAACACTCCCAAAGATCACGGTATCCGTCGGCGTGGCTACCCTCCAGGGTTTACGCAACCTCAATGGTCAGCCTCCAAGCGACCTCAAAGCACGGCTGATGACAACGGCCGACCGCGCCCTCTTCCGAGCAAAAGCTGCAGGCCGCAACCGAGTGGTCCTAGCCACCGGCCGAGACGACCGCCCCCCGACTATCGCCTAGGCGAGGCAGAGCGCGGCCGAACGCCTCCCGCCAAAGAGCTAAGCGACGACCGTCAGATACTGCTCGGTGTTTGATTCCACGCGGGCTTTGACTTCAACCGGGTCTTCTTCGACGAATATTTCGTCGGGGGTGACCTTGAAGAGGGGTTGGCCCTTGGAGACGATGGTGCCATCGGTGTCGACGAGGATCTTGTCGACGGTTCCGGCGAACGGCGCGTAGACCTTGTTGAACATCTTCATGACTTCGACGATGTAGAGCGGATCGCCGATCTCGAAGTGCTGTCCCTCTTCGATGAAGCAGGGCATGCCAGGCGCTTCCTGCGCGTAGTACATGCCGCCGCTCACGGCGACGATCTCGTCGGCCTTGTTGATGGGAGGCGGCACGAGGACTTTCTTCATTTTCGCTTGGTGTTCGCGATGGAAGAGCCGGTCGGGGATGGTGAGGGTCAGGTCGTCATTCACGCAAAGGTCGAAGAAGCCAACCTTGTCTGCGATCAAAGGCAGCAGGCTGTAGAGCTCAGTCCCGAGCTGGAAGCCGAGATGCGCCCCGCGCACCTGCTGCCACTGCTTGGCGTCGAACCCCTTGGCGGGCTTCTTGGCCTTCAGAACTGCGTCGACTTCGGGCCAAGATAGGTCGCCCAACCGCTCCTGCACCGCGGCGTAGAACGCTGCGCCATCGCGGAGGACGGTCTCATCCTGTTCCCA
This sequence comes from Deltaproteobacteria bacterium, assembly GCA_019309605.1. Classification (GTDB taxonomy): domain Bacteria; phylum Myxococcota_A; class Polyangia; order Polyangiales; family Houyiibacteriaceae; genus SG8-38. The sequence continues at coordinate 4,255 of JAFDFW010000005.1, forward strand.
AATACGGTGCGCCGCTGGAATGTCCACTCCGGAGTCCATGTGGAGCAGATGGTACGTATCCGCGATCACCAGGAGCGGGTTGCGCAGCCAGGTTACGCGGCGGTCCTCGACCTCGAAGTGAGTCTTGTTCGAGCTGAGCCACGCCGAAAGGAGGTGGGGCTGCCTCAACAGACGACCGAGCGGTCGGCCGAGAAGTGTCTTCTTCAGCGCGGAAATTTCGTTGGTTGCCCGGGCGGCCGCAGGATCCGCCGAAGCAGCCTTCGAGTACTGACCGCACAGACGGCCGTAAGCGTAGTCCGCGTCGATCTCGTTGGCCTCTTTGAGAAGCTCTCCAACCAGGGTCAGGTAGGGAACCACGAATCGCGTCGTCGGCTTGGCATCAACGCCGTTCGCGAGAAACCAATGCACGAGGCCGTAGTGAAACTGCAGGTTCGTCTGAAGGTCGGGGCCTCGAAGCACGGTACGCCTGAGCACCTCGCCTAGATGCTCGTAGCTCTGGCGGCGGTCGTCGCCGGTCGTCACGAGAAGCGCGATGTTGCTGTCGTATGCGCCGGCCAGCTTGTAGCGCATGAAAAGTCCGGTATCGGGGTTCTTGAAACAGATGCCCTGATCGTCGCGAACCTCGCCTTCGATCGGATCCGACCACGACATGATCTCGCCGCCCGCGTGCGGAGAAAGCGACTGGTCCGTGGCATTGAGGCGCGCCTCGACCGCAGCCCCATCCCGGCGAACGCGCTCGGGCCTAGGGAGCCTAGCCTTGTGCTTGGCGAGCAAGGCCATCGCTTCGACGAGCGAATGCACGTCGAAGAAGTCGTCAGCGTCGCCAGGATTGCGGAAGCGGAGCGCGTAACAAAGCTCGGAGACACGATGCTCGACCTGAATGCGCGTGTTGACTTCCATGAAGTAGTGGCGGGGCCCGTCGACAATGCACTCGAACGTCGAGGCAGAGTCGAGCTTGACCGCTTCACCAAAGCGCTCGGCCTCTTCCTCCATGCTACGGAGAATCCGGAGGTCCTGCTCAATGGCAACGGCGCCGGTTTCGTTGCCCGCCGCGCGCTCACGTTCGACCGCAGCGCCCAGCGTCTCCTGTGTAATCGAGACCTCGAGCAGCTTCTGCTCGTGCATTTGGAGCGAGCAGTCGCGTCCGCCGAGCGACACCGTCCAGTCGCCGTTGCCGATGAGCTGAATCTCGTTGTGGCGCGTCGTCTCGATGTTGAGCTCGACGAGGATGTTCTTGTTGTCGCCGACACCGAGCGTCTTCACCTCGCTCAGGATCTCGCGCACCATGGGTGGCGCCTGCTCGGCACTGTCAACGATGCGCTGCCCCTTGCCACCGCCACCGCCAATTGCCTTGAGGCGGATACGGGTGCCCTCATGCTTTTCGAGGATGGCCGCCACTTCGATTTGGATCTGGTCTGCGAGCTCGTCGACTGTGTAGAGATCGATGCCAGCGTCGTAGGAGGCCCCGAGCACGGCGTCCGCCACCGTGTCGAGTTCTAGGCCGTCGTTGCCGAGCTCGGCTACGTCGAGGCCCTGCTTCTTGGCGAGCTTGATCAGCGCCTTGCGGTCCGGGTGCTTGCGGAGAAGTAGCCGGGCCGTGGCGTTGTTGATGCCCGGCGTGACACTGACGTCCACCCGCTCTGCAGTGCGCTTTGCCTCATCCTTGAAGCCAGCCGCTTGAACCGTGTGCGAGCAAGGGCCGATGAAGCGAAGGCCCGCCTCTTCGATCGAGCGAACGAACTCTTCGTCCTCCGCCATGAAGCCGTAGCCAGCGAAGACGTAATCGTAGCCGTTGTCCTTGGCGATACCGATGATCTGAGCAATGCGCTCGGTTCGCTCTTCTTTGCTTGCGCCGCTGTAGTCCGAGACCGAGTGAACGCGCGATGGGTCCAATCGTCGAAATTCTGGCGCCAGGGCCCGGGGGTACACGATCGAGTCCTTCTCGGAGAGAAGAATCCCGACGTTGGTCATCCCCATCTCCGCGAAAATGTCGAGCGCCTCACGCCGAATTGGCCCGCGGCATACGATGAGGGCAGTCATGTCCTCGCAGCCAAAAGAGCGCACCCACTCGGACTCGGATTGTCCGAGCCGGCGATCCCGGTGAATGAGCGGGTTGTGTGCGTAGGTGTCGGAAGCCATCAGTGGAACTCACGCTGAACCGTCGGCAACGGTTCGGGGGTGTAGTGGGACAAGTAAAAGTTGAGGTTCTTCGCGAGCGCGGCCCTCACGTCCGTCGGCATGACGATCTCGGAGATCGATCCGAGGCTCAGTGCTTCTTTGGGATTCATGAGCTCCCTCTCGTACCGCGCGTTGAACCCCGCCTCCTGCTCCTTGACCCATGCGGCCACGTCGGCCTCGGCATCGGCTTTGGTTGCGCCGGCGTCGAGCGCTTCTTGCAAGCGTGTTCTCGCGCGGCTGCGCATGTCGCGCATCTCCTTCTTGTAAACGAACTCTTTGCCGGCCGGGCCCATGACGGCGACGCGAGTCGTTGGAAGCGCCATGACGTGATCGGCGCCAGTGGCGTAACAGTTGAACGCTGCATACGCCCCGCCGAACGCGTTGCGGATGATGAGCAGGAGGCGCGGCGTTCGAAGGTCGATGATCGAGTCGAGCATCGCCCGGCCCGCCTGCACGATACCGCGGCTCTCTTGGTCGCGTCCCGGCAGGAACCCGGTCGTGTCCTCCATGAAGATCACCGGTATGTTGTAGAGGTTGCAGAAGCGAATGAATCGCGCGTTCTTGAGCGCAGCATCGACATCGATTTGCCCAGATGCCACCGCGCTGTTGTTGCACACGAAGCCAACGACATGTCCGCTAAGCCGGCCGAACGCCGTGACCGTGTTTTGCGCTCGCTGCGGCTGAAGCTCGAAGTAGTCACCGTGGTCGCAGATCTGCTGAAGGATGATGCGGACGTCGATCGGCGTGTTGAAGCCGGTCGGCGAATTGAATGCCTTCCGAAGGAGAGTGGCGATCTCACCAGTCGGACGACCAATCGGGTCTGAAGTCTCCTGGTAGGGAGCGAATTCGTGGTTGTTTCCAGGCAAGTAGCTAAGCAAGCGCCGTGTGGTTCGTAGGGCGCCCACCTCATCACGGACGGTGAGATCCACGACACCACTCGCCCCATGTACCGCGGGTCCACCGAGCTCGTCCGCGGTCACGTCCTCGCCCAACACCGACTTCACGACGCCAGGACCGGTCAGGCCGAAAAAGGTGTTGGCGGGCTGGATCATGAAGCTGCCCTGCCGAGGCAAGTACGAACCGCCTCCGGCGTTGTAGCCGAACATGCACATGATGCTCGGCACCACCCCGCTGATCTTGCGGAGCGCGGTGAACACTTCGGCGTAGCCATCTAGGCCGCCGATGCCTGCAGGCACGAACGCGCCAGCGCTGTCGTTCATCCCGATCAGGGGCATCCCCTGCCGGCCAGCCAACCGCATGAGGTTGGCGAGCTTCGTACCGTTGGTCGCGTCCATCGAACCGGCGCGAACCGTGAAATCGTGACCGTACAGAGCGACGTCGCGCCCCTGAACCTTGACCACCGCCGTGACGAGTGACGCGCCGTCCAGATTCGGACCCCAGTTCTGGTACAGAATCGTCGGCTCAGTTCCGGGATCGCGGACCACGTCCATGCGCTCCCAAACCGTCATGCGACGTTTGGCGTGCTGCCTTCCGATCTGCAAAGGACCCGCTGCTGTGCGCGGGCGCGCTCGCAGCTGCTCAGCTTCTCGAAGCGCTACGTCGTAAGGTCCACCGGCCTTCGCTTCTTGGTCGGAGGGACGGTTCTCGCCATCCGATTCGAACGGATTGCGAAGGCTAGGCGTCACGGTGTCCTTATCGGGCATAACTACATTTGCCTACATCGGGCGGCGCTTGAACCATGAACTTCGCGACGCACGGCCTTTTACGGGTTTTAGCGTCCAAATGCCAGCGAACACCGGAACGCCGCTGAGATGCCAATGGCGCAGGGCCAGAAATCCAGGAAAATGCACGACTTCATGCCTATGACAGAGGAAGGTCAGCGCGCTCTAGAGGTCGCGGAACGCGCGGCGCTGCAAGCCGGCGAGCTCGTGATGAAAGGTTGGCGCGCGGTCGGGGAGATCTCCCGCAAGGGGCGCTTCGACTTACTCACCGAGTACGACCTCGCGAGCGAGGAGCTGATCCGCAAGCAACTTTCGGAAGAGTTCCCTACGCACCGAATCATCGGAGAGGAGAAAGCCGAGAGCGGCGAAGGCGAGCTGGTTTGGTACGTCGATCCGATCGATGGAACGACCAATTTCGCCCACGGGCACTTCTTCTTCGCTGTGTCCATCGCGCTCTATCGCGGGTCGCAGGGGCTCGCCGGTGTCGTCCATGCACCGGCGCTCGGCGTCACCTGGAAAGCCGCGAAAGGCACAGGCGCATTTCGCAACGGGAGACCCTGCTCGGTGTCGATGCGCGGCGAGCTCGAGGAGGCGCTTTGCGCCACGGGGTTTCCGTACGACCGTTGGTCGAATCCCGAGAACAACCAGGCCGAACTCGCGCTCTTTCTCCAGCGAGCTCGAGGCATTCGGCGATGCGGTGCCGCGTCCGTCGACCTCTGCCTGGTCGCCGATGGGACCTACGACATCTATTGGGAGCAAGGGCTGAACGCATGGGACATGTGCGCAGGAGCTCTGCTCGTAGAGGAAGCGGGCGGCCAGCTTTCGACCTACGAGGGCGATGCGGCAGACCCGCGCACGGGAAAGCTAATTGCATCCAATGGGGTGCTGCACGAAGCCGCGGTTCGCACGATTCGTGAGGCACGCAACAAAGTTCCGCCCGACAAGTCGTGAATCGCGCGGCCCCGCCCGATACACTGGGTTTATGGGGGTCGGCCGGGAGGACAAGCAGAATTGGGTGCTGGGGTCCGCCCCGTCCGCGGAGGCAGTCGCCGCCCGGCTGCCGCTAAGCCCGAGCCAGCGGTGGACCATGGTGAATACAATCACCGGGCAGCACCTGGTCACGATGATGCTCTGCGCCGGAATCGCATACCTCGGATTATGTGCGGGGCAGTGGTCTACAGACTTCGACCAAACCGGGCTGAAGTTGATGACGATGTACGGACTCACCGGTGTGGTAATGCTCGCTCTCGGTTGGCGTGCACATTCACAACCGCCGCCACTCATGTGGTCTGTGCACATCGCTGGTGTCGCCTTCCTCGTGATTACGGCAACCGCCACGCTCGGCTACGCCCTCAGCGGCGAGCCGTCCGACTTCTACTTCTATCTGTTGATCCAGTTCGCGGCGGGCGCGCTAATTCACAGTCGAAGGTGGGTGATCGCGATCATGATCCTCGGAGACCTCGGCTGGGGTGCCACGTCGCTTTGGGTGGAAGGGGTCAACTGGGTGCAGAGTACCGGATACCTGATCGGTTTCTCTGCTGTGACGATCGGTATCAACTACGCCCGCGGCCGCACCATCGTTCACATGGAGGAGCTCCGGCTCGCTGCTGAACGCGCATCGCAAGCCAAGACCGAGTTCCTAGCCAACATGAGTCACGAGGTACGCACGCCGATGAACGGGGTCCTCGGTCTGAGCGCCCTGCTGCTCGACACTGAGCTCGACGGCAAACAGGAGAAGATGATCGCCGCGATTCGCGAGTCTGCAGACGCCCTGATCGGCATCGTTGACGAGATCCTCGACTTCTCACAACTGCAGAAGGGCCAGGTGGAACTCGAGCATGCGGCCTTCGACATGAGCGTCCTCATCGATGGGGTGGCAGCCCTCATGCAGCCGCGCGCGGCTGCCAAGGGGCTCCGGCTCGAATCCGAGATGAAGGGCTTCACGAGCCGACGCTTCGTCGGCGACAGCGGCCGAATCCGACAGGTTCTCCTCAATTTCGTAAACAATGCGGTCAAGTTCACGGAGTCGGGATTCGTGCTCATCAGCGCCGAAGTCGTCGAGTCCTCGGGCAACACTCGAATCCGTCTTTCCGTACGCGACACGGGCGTCGGCATCCCGGACGAGTCGCTTCCGAGAATCTTCACGCGTTACCATCAGAGCGACGCCGGCTCACACCGGGGCTCCGGCGGGAACGGGTTGGGGCTGGCGATCAGCAAACAGCTCGTCGACCTGATGGGCGGAGAGCTCGGAGTACAGAGCAAAGTCAACGAGGGAACGAGTTTCTGGGCCGAGATCGACCTCAAGCCGGGACCGGAAGACACTCTTCGCGTGGCTGACACGACGGGGACGGGCGACCTGTTAATCCGTGAAGGGCTGCGTGTGCTGGTGGCCGAGGACAACCCGACCAGCCGTATGGTGACCGAGGCGCTGCTGAAGAAATTGGCGTGCGAGGTGGACATCGCGCTCGACGGTCGCGAAGCGCTGCTGAAGACGAAGACCCACGACTACGACATCGTGTTCATGGATTGCTACATGCCGCTGATGGACGGCTTCCAGGCAACGCAACGCATTCGGCGCTCGCCTGGAACGGAGGACCTTCCCGTGGTCGCCCTGACCGCAAGTGTCACGGGAGAAGACCGGGCGCGCTGCCTCGAAGCAGGGATGAATGACACGGTTGGCAAGCCGGTTCGGATCTCGATGCTCGCCAAAGCGCTTGAACGCTGGGTTCCGGTGTCCGGAATACGCTCGATGAGGCCGGTGTCGACGCTTCCTCCACCCGCCACGCTCGACCTCCACATGGTCCGCCAGCTAGTCTCGCTCGACGGAGAAGACGACGATTTCATCCAAGACGTGATGGTGAGCTACGTCGAGCAGCTCAAGGACTCCGCAAAGGCGCTCGGTAAGGCGTTGGACGCCGGAGACATGGAGACCGTGCGGCTGACGGCTCACTCAATCAAAGGCGCGAGCAAGCAGATCGGCGCAGCGCGGGTCGGGGATCTGCTCGACGCTATCGAGCGCGAGTCGGTCGCCGAAGCAGCGAGGCAGCTCCTCGAACAGGTGGAAGAAGAAGTGCCCCGCATCGCTGAAGCCGTGCAAGCCCTGCTGCGCCGCTCCCGCCGCACCGGCTAGTGTGCGGATCTGTTCGCACCCTAGATATCTAAATTGGTGACGTTGAGTGCGTTGCTCTCGATGAACGCGCGACGAGGCTCGACTTGGTCGCCCATCAACACGCTGAACAACTCTTCCGCCTCGAGGGCATCTTCGATGCGCACCTGAAGGAGGGTCCGCGTCTCGGGGTCCATCGTTGTCTCCCAGAGCTCTTCCGGGTTCATCTCGCCGAGGCCTTTGTATCGCTGAATGCCGAGCCCCTTTCGAGCGCGCGCGTCCAGAGTGGTCCAAAGCGCCTCGATGTCGGGAACTTCGAGAACCTCGCCCGCAGGCTCTCCAGCCTTGTCGAGCACCGTCAGCACGAAGGGTGGCTCGCCTAGTGCTCGAATACCCTGGTAGATCTGACGGAGCTCAGAGACGTTGCCGGCGGAAAGGAAATCGAAGTCGAGCGTCGTGACGCGATGCGCGGCGCCATCTTGCGTCTCGACGATGACTCGCTGCCGATCGTGCTCTTCGTCTTGCTCGATGGCCGCCCCGAACTCGCCTTGACGCTTGGAGTGAACGAATTTTTCGAGCGCCTCGATGCCCGCTTCTACCTTCTTTCGATCGGTAAGGTCCTCGACTTCGAGGTCGGTGGCCGTGACGAGACCCTCGACGACGAGCGGATCCACCCTGTGCCCGATGTTCTCGAGGAGCAGGCGGAAACGAGCCATGTCTTTGACCAGATTGCGCAGGGGCTCCCCGACTAGTTGGGTGCTGCCTGTCTTCATGCTGAGCCGGACATTGTCGGTGCCAAGCTCGATCAGGTGCCTGCTCAACGCGGCGTCATCTTGCAGGTACCGAAGCTTCTTGCCCTTCTTCACTTTGTAGAGCGGCGGCTGCGCGATGTAGAGGTAGCCCTTGTCGATCAGCTGCGGCATCTGACGATAGAAGAACGTCAGGAGCAGCGTGCGAATGTGCGAACCGTCGACGTCCGCATCGGTCATGATGATGACCTGGTGGTAGCGGAGCTTCTCGATGTTGAAATTCTCTCCGCCCTCGACGCCGCAGCCCAGGGCGGTGATCAGCGTGCCGATCTCTGCGCTCGAAATCATCCTTTCGAAGCGCGCCCGCTCAACGTTGAGGATCTTTCCGCGCAACGGCAGAATCGCCTGGAAGCGGCGCTCCCGCCCTTGCTTTGCGCTTCCGCCCGCGGAATCACCCTCGACGATGTAGATCTCGCACTCGCTTGCATCCTTGCTTTGGCAATCTGCGAGCTTACCGGGAAGCGTACTCGCGTCGAGGACGCCCTTGCGCTGTACCATCTCACGCGCACGACGCGCGGCTTCGCGGGCGCGTGCAGCGAGCACTGTCTTTTCGACGATGCGCTTGCCAGCCTTCGGTTCTTCTTCGAGGTATTGGTTGAGCTTCTCGTTGAGAACGCTCTCGACGATGCCCTTGACCTCGCTCGACACCAGCTTGTCTTTGGTCTGTGAGGAAAAGGCCGGGTCCGGGTGCTTCACCGACATGATCGCGGTCAGCCCCTCACGCACGTCCTCACCGCTGAGCGGGTTCTTGAGATCTTTCAGGAGCTTCTCGCGCGAACCGTATTGGTTGATCACTCGCGTCAACGCGGTCCGGAGGCCTGTCATATGGGTGCCTCCGTCACGATTGAACACGTTGTTCGTGTAAGGAAAAATCGACTCGTTGTAGGAGTCGCTCCACTGCATCGCGATCTCGACGTCGACGCCATCTTTTACGGCGTGAAGGTAGATGACCCCATCGTGAAGCGGCGTCTTCTTCTTGTTGAGTGACTCGACGAACTCGCGAATGCCGCCCTCGTACTTGTGGGTAACCTTCTTGCCGTCACCCCGTTCGTCCTCGAGTGTCACCTCGAGGCCTGCATTGAGGAACGAGATCTCGCGCAGGCGGTTGTTCAGCACCTCGAAGCTGAAGTCCGTCATGGTGAAGATCTCAGGGTCGGGCTTGAACGTGACTTTGGTGCCTGTCTTGTTGCTCGTGCCGATCGCCTTCAACGGCGCCTTCGGAGCGCCGCGCTCGTACTCTTGGAACCAGAGCTTGCTCTCACGGCGGATCTCCAGCTTGAACCATTCGCTCACCGCGTTGACCGCGCTGACCCCAACGCCATGCAAGCCGGCAGACACCGAGTAGCTGTCACTGTTGAACTTCCCGCCCGCGTGAAGCTGAGTCATCACGACCTCGGCCGCACTCACGCCCTTGTCGTGCATGCCGACCGGGATGCCTCGCCCGTTGTCGATGACGGTGACCGAACCCGCCGGGTGAACGATGACTTGAACGGTGTCGCAGTGGCCCGCTAGATGCTCGTCGACCGCGTTGTCGACCGCCTCCCAAACCAGGTGGTGGAGGCCGGATCCATCGTGCGGATCACCGATGTACATCCCCGGCCGCTTCCGCACCGCCTCGAGCCCTTCGAGCACCTGAATCGCGCTGTGATCGTAGCCTGGCGCGGCCGGAGTCGGTTCCGCGATCGGGGGGTCAGCCATGGGTGAGTTTCTAGCCTTGAAGGGGGGCTGACGCAAGGGCTGATGTAGCGTCTAACCCTTTGATCTGACAACTGAATTTCTAGGTCGTGGAAGCTCAGTCCCCGAGGACTCGCCGACGGGTCAACCGGACCGATAGAAGGGTGCACGGAATGAGGAAAAGGGCTGTCGACGCGAGCAGCCCTAGGAGGTGCGGGCCGGGGTTTCCGAGCACCAAAAGACCGCGCGCGCACTCCGCAAGTTGATACACCGGGTTGATCTGCATGAGCGCCCACATGGCTGTGCTCTCGGGCTCGATCGGGAAGAACGTGTTGCTCACGAGGCTCAAAGGCCAGCCGATCAGGAACACCGGATAGTTCATGTGATCGATCGCCGGAACGAGTGCGGTGAAGATGAGGGCGAAGGAAGCGAACGCACAGCCAGCGATGAATCCGAGAAAGGGCATGATCACGAGGAACTGAACCTTCACGTCGACGACGCCGAGCAGGTCGAACAGCGCGACGACGCACGACACGAGGGAGATGTTCACCATGCCGCGCACCGCACCCCACAGGATCTCCCCCCAAACGACATTGGGGAGCTCGACTTGGGTCGCAAGGATGCCATCCCAGGTTTTCTGGTAGAACATTCGAACGTAGGCCGAGTAGAGGGCTTCGTAGTACGGCGTGCCGAAGCCGGTGTAGGCGATCAGGCCCGCAGCCACATAGGTCGCGTAGTTGATGTCGACCCCGCGATAGCTGAGGTCTTCGACGTAGCGACCGACGCCGATGCTGAATGCGACGAAGAAGATCACCGGTTCCATCGCAGGCGGGATGATGGCGGTGCGCCAATTCCGCAGAAAAACCAGGGCATTCCGGCGCAAGACGGCCCACGAGCGCCAATCGGCCACCGCGGTCAGGCTCCCGAGGCCGCTCACTCGAACCTCCCATTGCGCCGCGCTAACGCGATGAAGAGGTCGTCGAGGTTCGGGGGGCGAACCTGCCAAGTGGCCTTGGTGAATCGGGCGGTGAGCTCGGCCAAGTCCTCTTTGCTCACCGGAACTCGAAGTTCCCCGAGGACGGTCGCAACCTGCTCTGCGCCTCGGGCTTGCAACCAGGCCGCGATCTCTTCGCGCGCCGGCTCACCACGCGGGACGATGATGACGTGGTCGCCCAACACGGTATCGATGACGTGATGGGGCTCGCCGTGTGCGACCCTTCGACCTTCATGGATCACGAGCAACTCGTCGCTCAATCGCTCCGCCTCGTCCATGTAGTGCGTCGTGAGGACGATCGCCAAACCGTCGGCGCGCATGCGATCGATCAGTTCCCACACGTCGAGGCGCGCGCTCGGGTCGAGCCCTGTCGTGGGCTCGTCGAGAAACAAGACGGTCGGGCGGTGCACGATCGAACGCGCGATCAGAAGTCGGCGGACGAAGCCACCGGAGAGCACATGAGGCGAAGCGTCGGCATACTGAGCGAGCTCGAACCGGTCGAGAAGCTCGGCGACACGCCCCTCGAGGTTCTCGACTCGCGGGCGGAAGTAGCTCGCATAGATCAAGAGGTTCTGCGCGACGGTGAAGTCGTAGTCGAGCGAGTCTTCCTGAGTGCACACGCCAATCGAGCGCTTGGCCCGCGCCCGATTGTCGGAGAAGCGCTCGCCAGCGTAGTAGATCGACCCGTCGTCCGGCGGAACGAAGCCGTAGAGCATCCGGAGCGTCGTCGTCTTGCCGGCCCCATTGGGGCCGAGAAGCCCGAGCACCGTGCCTGGTTTGCACGAGAGGTCGAGATGATCGACCACGACCCGGTTGCCATAACTCTTGGTCAGGCCTCGTGCTTCAAGAATTGGGGTCTTCATCGCGAAACCACCCGGGAAGGTGACGGAACATGCGGGAGCATCCTACAATGGCAGCGCGATCGCGCACGTTTTGAACCCGTGGCGATGCGGAGCACAGATGGCCCACCTGCCGACAGACAACGATGGGAAACCTCCGAACAGCGTGGGGCGCGTGTTGGATACCCGTTGGATGATGGCGTTCTCGGTGCTGGCGGTTCTTGTGGCGATCGCCTGGGCGCTCATCGAGCGCGGCCCCGCGGCGCAACGAGGGGGAGCGCCGGAACCCACGGTGACCATGGCGACCGTCGAGCTACTCGGCGTGCCACCCGGAGCCGAGGTCACGCTCGACGGCAGACAAATCGACAACATCTTGTTCGGCGTGACCCCGGGTACACGGCATGCGCTAGAGGTGACCGACGCGGACGGCCGGAGTTGGCGTCAGGTCTTCCTCGCGAAAGGTTCGCTGTCGCTGGTGGTGGAGCTCCGCACTCACTTCGTGGAGGTCGAGGTGTCGCCTAGCGATCCGGAGAAGGAACGGGACTGACGTCGTAGCCGCGAAGCTTCGCGGACACCGTCACGGCGCGATCGCTCACGTTCGAGCGCATCGTGGAGCCTAGCGACACGGGACCGACGCCCGGGCAGTACACCGTACGCACTTCCAGTTCGAGCTTGCCGCCCGTCTCCAACACTTCGACGCATCGATCGAAGGTGCCGGCCGGCGTCTTGGCGGTCGTGTCGGTCGAGATCAACCGCGCGGTTCGCCCTCCCCGCGCGGGCCATGTCGCACCTTCCACGAGTGGTGCGCGGACCAGCCATTCATTGCCCGGAGGCACACGGATGCCGTCGGCAAGCAGTTCGTAGCGCACGACGACGCGCCCGGTGTGCACCTCCGCAATGTGTCCATCGAACGCCTCGACTCGAATGATCGCAAGGGTCGTTGAAGCCTCACCGGTATCGACGTCATAGGACCAGGCGTTGCCGGCGTGCAGCGGGTAGAGTTCGCTTGGATCGACCACCGACTGCGTCGAAGACGGGAGACTTTGGCCTGCGCAGGCCGCCACAAGACAAAGCGCCGCAGCGGCTCTGGGCACAGCAAAGGTCATTCGAGGTGAGCCTAGCAGCTCCGATGTAGGCAGTGAGCGCATATTCGCGATGGGCGAACCTCCTGTTAGGATGCAGGGGTGACCACGAAGAAGACGATCCTCGTCCTCGATGACGATCCCTCCGTACGACACATGCTCGAAGTCCTGCTCGAACAGGACGGGCATGCCGTCATCGCGGCAGGCGACGTCCGTTCGGCACTGGCGCAGTGCGCAGTCGATCTACCGGACTTGATGGTCGTCGACCTGATGCTCCCGGTCGAAGACGGTGAGATGTTCCTGCGCGAGTTTCGCCATCGCTGGAGGCACACCAAAGTTCCCGTCATCCTCTTGAGCGCCAGCACTGCACGGAATGAAATCGCGCGACGCCTCGACGTCGAGGCCACGCTCCCGAAGCCGTTTCTTGCGGAGGACCTGCGGGAGCTCGTCGCGACGCTCACGCGGGACCGCGACACGGTGGCGGCTGGCTGACGGTCGAACCGCCGCGCCGCGCGTGGTATGAGCGGCGGCATGGATCAAGTGTACGCCGATGGGTTGTTCTCGGACGAAGTGGTCTTGGTCACCGGAGGTGGGACGGGTATTGGGCTCGCCTCCGCAACAGAAATGGGCCTCCTGGGCGCCAAGGTGGCGATCTGCGGAAGGCGGCCGGACCCGTTGAAGAGTGCGGTAGCCGAGCTCGAGTCCAAGGGTATCGAGGCGTTCGGCGCCCCGTGCGACATCCGAGAGCCTGATGCGATCGCCGCTTTCATAGACTCTGTGCTCGAGCGCTTTGGGCGCATCGACGTCCTGATCAACAACGCCGGCGGGCAGTTCCCGACAACCGCCGAGGCGCTCTCGCCGAAGGGCTTCGCCGCACGGGCATGCTGCACACGGGTGCCGCACGCGCCGGCGTCGACAACATGACCAAGACGCTCGCGGTGGAATGGGCGCTTCATGGCATCAGGGTCAACGCGGTGGCTCCTGGTGTGATCGTCACCGGCGGCACCAAGCAGTACCCGCCCGAGCTCCTCGACGACGCAGAGAAGGCCAATCCGTTGCACCGGCTCGGCACCGCAGAGGAAGTGTCCCATCTGATCACATACCTCGCGTCGCGCTATGCCGACTTCGTGGCAGGCCAAACGTTTTACATCGATGGCGGCGCCAGCCTCTGGGGCGAACAATGGTTCATCCCGGAGGATGTGCCGAAGTCCCCCCCTTACCCGGTCCCCGACCGCGGCTAGGGGCTGGGCTTCTTCTGGAAGATACTAAGCACGTAGGCGCAGCCGACTCCGACGAAGTAGAGCAGCACGAGCGGGATCAGCATCATCACCATCGTGTAGACATCTTGCGGCGTGAGCAGCATCGAAATAAAGGCCGCGCAGACGATCCACCAGCGCGAGAACTTCAACAGCTGCTGCCATGTCACGAGGCCCGCGCCCGCGAGGAAGGTCACGACGACCGGCACCTCGAAAACGACGCCGAACGCAAGCAGCATTCTGCGGAAGAACGGCATGTACTCTTTGACGAAAAGCGTGGCGACCAAGGTCTCGTCGCTGAAACCAAGCAGCACGGTAAACGCCTCAGGAAATACGAGCTTATAGCCAAACACCGCTCCGCCCGCGAAACACACCGTTGACGCGATGATGAAGGGAATGGCGAGCGCCTTCTCCTTCTTGTAGAGCCCGGGCGCGATGAACATCCAGAGCTGCCAGAAGATCCAGGGGGAAGCGAGGAGCACGCCCACGACGAGGGAGTTCTTCATGTACATCATGAAGGCATCCGCAGGCCCCGCGAATCGCAGCACCGCCCTACCAGGCAGTTCGAGCTTCTCCCAAGCTGGCTGAAGCGGCGCGACCAAGAAATCCTTGATCTCCCCAAGCTGGCTGAAGCGGCGCGACCAAGAAATCCTTGATCTCCGTCTTGAAGAACCAACTGATCGCGACGGCCGGAATCAACCCGAGGATCGCGCGCAGCAAACGCGAGCGGAGATCGTTGACATGCTGAAAGAACGTCATCGCCGGATCCTCTGCGGGGAGCGGCGGCAACTGGGGCTCCGGGATCTGGATCTGGTCGGACGTCATGAATGCTTTGCCTCGGGAGGCGCATCCGCTTCGGACTCCGGCTCCTCGGCTACGGGCCCCGGCGCATCGGCCGCATCGGTCGCGTCGGTCGCGTCGGTCGCAAGTATGGGCGGAGCTGCGCTCGCCGCCCCGGTCACCGACGAAGTCTTGACCGGTCCCACGCTCGGCGACGGGCTTGGCGCTTTGTCCTGCACCGGACCGGGCCGGGCCTTCGGCGGGCGGATCGGCGGAGCACGAAACGGGTCCCCTTCGCGCATCAGTTCGTCGAGCCCGATCGCGTCTTTGAAATCGCGGCTCGCGTTGCGTACTTGGCGAACCCCTTTGCCGACGGTCCGCATGAACGTGGGCAGCTTGTCCGGC